>CBINDH010000001.1:0-42992 GCA_966249365.1 uncultured Xylanimonas sp.
ACGCGCACGCGGCCGCACCTCGCCGCCCCGGCGCCCGCCGCCGCGACCTGACGCCGCGCGGGCAGACGGCGCTGCGCACCATCGGTACAGGTCGTGGGCCCGGAGCGCCCTCCGCGGGCGGTAGTCTGAGCAGCCATGCCGACCCCGTCGACCGCCCCGGTGCCCCCGCGCGCACGCGCCGCGGGACGCGTCGCCGTCGTCGGCGACGGCCGGATGGGACGCGCGATCTCTGCCGCTCTTCGCGACGCGGGTGTCACGGTCGACGGCCCGCTCGGCCGCGGCGCGACCGGCGAGGGCGCCGACGTCGTCCTGCTCGCCGTGCCCGACCGGGCCATCGCGGACGCCGCCGCCCACGTGCTGCCCGGGCCTTTCGTCGGGCACCTCTCCGGCGCCACGACGCTCGCCCCCCTCGGCAGCGACCGCGCGTTCAGCCTGCACCCGCTCATGACCGTCACGGCGCACGGCGTCGCGTTCGACGGCGTGCCCGCCGCCGTCGCCGGGGCGGACGACGAGGCGCTCGCCGTCGCCCACGGGCTCGCCCGCACGCTCGGGCTGGTGCCGTTCGAGGTCGACGACACCGACCGCGTCGCCTATCACGCGGCCGCCTGCATCGCGTCGAACTACCTGGTCACGCTCGAGGCGCTCGCGGAGCGCGTGGCCGCTGCGGCCGGCGTGGAGCGCGACGCGCTCGTCCCGCTCGTGCGCGCGACCGTGGAGAACTGGGCACGGCTCGGGCCGCGGGACGCGCTCACGGGCCCGGTCGCGCGCGGCGACGACGAGACGGTCGCCGCGCAGCGCGCCGTCGTCGCCGCGCGGGCCCCGGAAGCGATCGGGGTGTTCGACGCGTTGACCCAGGCGACGCGCTCGCTCGCCGGCCACGGGACCGCGTCGAACGAGGAAAGCGCTGACGGGCAGGAAGGCACCGCATGAAGATCGTCCGGACCGTCGCCGAGCTGCGGGCGGAGCTCGCGCCGCACCGCGCGGCAGCCGAACGCGTCGGGTTCGTCCCGACGATGGGCGCCCTGCACGAGGGGCACCTCTCGCTCGTGCGCGCCGCGAAGGCCGCCAGCGACGTCGTCGTCGTGTCCGTGTTCGTCAACCCGACGCAGTTCAACGACCCGGCCGACCTCGCCGCGTACCCGCGCACCGAGGAGGCCGACGTCGCGCTCGCCGCGTCCGCGGGGGCCGACCTCGTCTTCGCCCCCGAGGCGGCCGAGCTGTACCCGCACGGCTACGCGACCACGGTCACCGTCACCGGACCGATCACCGAGTCGCTCGAGGGCGCGAACCGTGGCCGCGGGCACTTCGACGGCGTGGCCACGGTCGTCGCCAAGCTGCTGATCGCGGTCGCGCCCGACGCCGCGTGGTTCGGTGCCAAGGACGCGCAGCAGGTCGTCGTCGTACGCCGCATGGTCACCGACCTCGGCCTGCCGGTGCGGATCGAGGTCGCCCCGACCGTGCGCGAGCCCGACGGGCTGGCGATGTCGAGCCGCAACACCCGGCTCGACCCCGAGGACCGGGTGCGCGCCCTCGCCCTGTCCCGTGCGCTGCGTGCCGTCCAGTCCGCGGCCGCCGACGGCGCCGACGCGGCCGCGGCCCGGGAGGCGGGTCTCACGCAGCTCGCCGCCGCCGGGATCGAGCCGGAGTACCTCGCGCTCGCCGACCCCGACACCCTTGAACCAGTCGCTACCCTGGACCGCCCGGCCCTGGCGCTCGTCGCCGCCCGCGTCGGTCCGGTCCGCCTCATCGACAACCAGCTGATCGACCCCTCCGGAGCACGCTGATGCAGCGCACCATGCTGAAGTCCAAGATCCACCGCGCCACGATCACCGGCAGCGACCTGCACTACGTCGGCTCGATCACGATCGACGCCGACCTGCTCGACGCCGCCGACATCCTCCCGCACGAGCAGGTCGCCGTCGTCGACGTCGACAACGGCGCCCGCTTCGAGACGTACACCATCGCGGGGGAGCGCGGCAGCGGCACCATCCAGGTCAACGGCGCCGCCGCCCGCCTGGTGCACACGGGCGACACGATCATCGTCATCTCGTACGCCCAGTACGACGCCGCCGAGCTCGCCACCTACGAGCCGGCCGTCGTGCACGTGGAGAGCGGTACGAACCGGGTGATCCAGGTCGACGACGCCGTCGCCACGCTGCTCGACAGCCCCCTGGCATGAGCGTCCACCCCCGCGCGGCCGCCGAGGGCGCGCCGGCACGTCCGCGCGTGACCCCGCCCTCGCTCGCCGCGCGCGCGGCCGCGGGCGACAAGCTCGTCATGGTCACCGCGTACGACTACCCGGCGGCCGTCGCCGCCGAGAAGGCCGGTGTCGACATCGTGCTCGTGGGCGACTCGGGCGCCCAGGTGCAGCTCGGCTACGACTCGACGGTCCCGGTGTCGGTCGACGAGATGCTCGTGCTCGCCGCGGCGGTGCGGCGGGGGACGACGACGGCGCTCGTCGTCGCCGACCTGCCGTTCGGGTCCTACGAGGTCTCCGACGCGCAGGCGGTCGCGACGGCGGTCCGGTTCGTCAAGGAGGCCGGTGCGGACGCCGTCAAGCTCGAGGGTGGCGGCCGCATGTCGGCGGCCCGGATCCGGGCGATCACCGACGCGGGCATCGCCGTGATGGGCCACGTGGGCCTCACCCCGCAGACGGCGGTGGCGCTCGGCGGCTTCTCTGCGCAGGGCCGCACGGCCGAGGCCGCCCGCCGCGTTCTCGCCGAGGCGCTGGCCGTGCAGGAGGCGGGCGCGTTCTCGCTGGTGCTCGAGGCGATCCCGTCGGACCTCGCCGCGGTCATCCACCCGCGCCTGCACATCCCCGCGATCGGCATCGGCGCCGGTCCCGCCGTCGACGGCCAGGTGCTCGTGCTGCACGACCTGCTCGGGCTGACCGAGGGCCGCGCGGCGAAGTTCGTCAAGCGCTACGCCGACGTGCTGGAGGCCATGACCGACGGCATCGCCGCGTACGCCGCCGAGGTCCGTTCGGGTGCCTACCCCGGGCCCGAGCACGGGTACGCGATGCCCGACGGCGTGCTGGACGCGCTCGAGGCCTGACGGGTCAGTCGGCCCGCTCGACGCTGGTCACGGTGGTGAGCAGGAACACCGAGTCCTCGTCGGCGACGACGGCGTGGCGGGCGTGGGTGATCGGCCACAGGTCGCCCGCCACCAGCGGCAGCTCGCCGCCGTCCTCGGTGACGCGGATCGCGCCGGACAGCACCTGGATCGTCGCCGCGGGCGGGGCGGAGTGCTCGCTCAGCGCGGTGCCGGCCCGCAGCGCGACGACGCTCTGGCGCAGCACGCCGTCGTGCACGACGACCTCGGCGGACCGCCCGTGCTCGGCGGCGAGCGCGGCGGTGAGGTGTGCGGAGGCGAGCGGTCCGAGGTTGGCCATGCAGGCATCCTGACCTACGACCGCCGCCCGTGCCACGCACGCCGCCGTCGGCCTACCAGGTGCGGCGCAGCCGCCGGTAGCAGAACACCGCGAGGAGCACGGCCAGGGCGACGAAGATGGCCGACTCGGCCCACTGCAGCGCCCAGAAGCGCGACTCGGGGTGGTAGACGGCCGTCTCGACGAGGTGCTGCGAGTCGAGCCACTCGTGGCACTGCGCCATGCCCCCGCCGTCGGGCGCGCATGCGCTCGTCGCAGGGTCGGCCGTGAACACCTCGCCGTCGGGCGTGCGCACGACGCTCGACAGGACCCACCCGTCGATGTCGTCGGTGTTGGCCCGCACGGTGATGAGCCCCGACGCGGGGTCGAGGCCCACGGCGTCGAGGTGGGCGGTGTCGAGCGGGCGCGTCAGCGTCACCGGCGGCACCAGCAGACGACGTACCCACTGGTTCATGGCGAACCAGACGGCCGCGTAGATGCCGAGCGTGGCGGCCATGGCCGGGACCGTGCGCCGCACGAGCAGCCCGAGCGTGACGCCCAGCATGAACGCGAACAGCGCGTACGCGACGGGGACGACGCCGCGGGCGCCGAACACCAGCGGTTCGACGCGCCCGGCGTCGACGGCGTCGACCTGGTAGGCCCAGCGGGTCACGGCCCATGCCAGCAGGCCGGTGGCCGCCGCGACAGCCGCCGCGGTCACGCCGAGCTTCGCGCTGAGCCACCGGCCTCGCGTGACGGACTGGGTCCAGGCGACCCGGTGGGTGCCCGCCTCGAGCTCGCGCGCGACGAGCGGTGCTCCCCAGAACACCCCGAGCAGGGCCGGGAGGGCCTGGAGGCCGAACCCGGCGACCTGGTACACCGTGCCGGGCAGCCCGGAGTGGCTCGCGTCGAGGAACGACGCGAACGCCTGCGAGCAGTCGTCGCCGCAGGTGCCCACGCCGAGCGTGCGGTAGGCGTCCGCGAGCGTCGCGCCGGTGACCAAAAGGGCCACGCCGAGGAGCCCGAGCGCGCCGGCGGTGACCCAGGCCTGCGTGCGGAACTGGCGCCACGTCGTCCAGATCATCGGGAGACCTCCAGGACGGGCGCCGGCGCGGGCGCGGTCTGTGCCATGTAGGCGAGGACGAGGTCCTCGAGGCCGAGCGGTTCGGCGGTGTACGCGGGGTCGTCGACCGGGACGCTGCTGCGGACGAGGAACGTCGACTGGCGGTCGGTGTGGCTCTCCTCGACCACCGTGACGCCCGGCGGGACGACGCCGGGGGAGCGGCGCGCGCCGACGAGGCGGTAGTGGGTGCCGAGCAGCTCGTCGACGTCGCCGGCGACGCGCACGCGCGAGTCGACGAGCACGACGAGGTGGTCGCAGACCCGCTCGAGGTCGGAGAGCAGGTGCGAGGACAGGATGACGCTCGCGTCGTGCTCGGCGATGAACGACATCAGGCCCTGGAGGAACTCGCGCCGGGCGAGGGGGTCGAGGCTGGCGACGGGCTCGTCGAGCACGAGCAGGTCCGGCCGCTTGGCGACCGCGAGCGTGAGCGCGAGCTGTGCGCGCTGGCCGCCCGAGAGCCGCCCGGCCTTGTGCGCCGGGTCGATGCGGAGCGCGCGGATGCTGTCCTCGGCCAGGCGCCGGTCCCACCGCGGGTTGGTGTGCGCGCCGAACCGCAGGTGGTCGGCGACGGTGAGCCCGGCGTAGACGGGGGCGTCCTGGGCGACGAACCCGACGCGGGCGAGCTGGTCTAGGTCGGCGGCGGGACGGCGTCCGAGCACCTCGATGCGGCCGGCCGACGGGGTCAGCAGGCCGACGGCAAGGCTCAGGAGCGTCGTCTTGCCCGCCCCGTTGGGGCCGACCAGCCCGATGACGCGGCCGGCGGGCAGGTCGAGCGTGCAGTCGTCGAGCGCGGTGTGGCGCCCGTATCTCTGGGTCAGGCCTTGGGCCGACAGGACGGGGGATGTCATGCGGACTCCCGGACGAGCGAGCGGAACGTGGCGGTGAACAGCGCTTCGATGCTCTCGGCGTCGAGGCCGGCCGCGGTGGCGCGGTCGATCCATGCGGCCAGCTCGCGGCGGAGTGGCTCGTGCGCTTTCAGCGACTCGTCGGTCAGGGTGGCGGTCACGAACGTGCCCACACCCTGCCGTGCCGCGACGAGCCCTTCGTGCTCGAGCTCGCGGTAGGCCTTGAGGACGGTGTTGGGGTTGATCGCCACCTTGGCGACGACGTCCTTGACGGTGGGCAGCCGGTCGCCCGCGGTCAGGAGCCCGAGCCGCATCGCCTGCCGGACCTGCTGGACGATCTGCAGGTAGGGCGAGACACCGGAGCGGCTGTCGAGGTGGAACTCGATCATCGTCAACACCAATCCACTAAGTATCTAGTGGTTTAGATGTTTCGCTCGATCCGCTCCGGTGTCAAGGGTGTCCGGGAAGCTCAGACCCGCCGTGCTCCGGGCTGGTTGCGCCGGCCGAACGCCTTGGCGGCCTCGACGATCAGGAAGATCACCACGGCGGCGGCGGCCGTCAGGCCCCACTCGGCCAGGCCGATGCCCTCGACCCGGAACAGGTCCTGCATGAACGGCAGGTAGAGGAACGCGACCTGCAGCACGATCAGGGCCGCAGCGGACCACCAGAGCGTCGAGTTGCCCTTGAGCACGTCGAGCGTGAGCGACGACCGGTCGAGGAAGCGGCAGTTGAACAGGTAGACGAGCTGGCCCAGCGCCAGCATCGTGACCGCCGTGCCCTGGGCCTTGCCCGTGGGCATGCCCGCGTCGAACACCACGCGGAACAGCAGCAGCGTCGCGACGGCGATGAGCAGCGAGACGAACAGGATCCGCCGCAGGAACGCCGCCGAGATGAGCGGCTCCTTGGGGTCGCGCGGCGGCCGCTTCATCAGCCCCGGCTCCTTGGGCTCGTTGGCGAGCGGCAGCGAGAGGGTCACCGACGTGATCATGTTGATCCAGAGCACCTGCACCGGCTCGAGCGGGAGCACCGTCCAGCCGGCCAGGATCGCGAACAGGATCACGAGCGACTGCGCACCGTTGGTCGGCAGCAGGAACAGGACGGCCTTGCGGATGTTGTCGTAGATCCGGCGGCCCTCGGCGACGGCCCGCTCGATCGTGGCGAAGTTGTCGTCCGCGAGCACGACGTCGGCGGCCTCCTTGGTGGCCTCCGTGCCCTTGATGCCCATGGCCACGCCGACGTCCGCCTGCGTGAGCGCCGGGGCGTCGTTGACGCCGTCGCCCGTCATGGCGACGACCTCGCCGTGCGTCTGCAGGGCACGCACGATGCGGATCTTGTGCTCGGGGCTCGTGCGCGCGTAGACGTGGACGGACTGCACGACGCCGGCGAGCTGGTCGTCGTCCATGCCCTCGAGCTCGGCGCCGGTCAGCGAAGGCGCCTCGACGTCGTCGATGATGCCCATCTCGTGCGCGATGGCCTTGGCGGTCCCGGCGTGGTCGCCGGTGATCATGGTGACGGCGATCCCGGCGTCGCGGGCCTCGGCGATCGCGTCGATGGCCTCGGGCCGGGGCGGGTCGACGATGCCGACGAGCCCCACCAGCGTCAGGCCGGTGGGCCCGCCCTCGGGCAACGTGCGGGTGTCCGACGGGACCGCCAGGCGGGCCGCCGCCAGCACGCGCAGGCCCTGCGAACCCAGGTCGGCGACCTGCTGGTCCCAGAACGCCTCGTCGTACGGCTCGAGCGCGCCGTCGGCGCCGAGCTGGGTGGTGCAGCGCGCCGCGACGGAGTCGAGAGCGCCCTTGACGAGGACGTGGCGGTCCCCGGCCGGGTCCTGCGCGAGGGTGGCCATGTACTTCGTCGCCGACTCGAACGGGATCTCGGCGAGGCGCGACCAGCCGTCGCCCGTGACGCCGGCCTTGCGGGCCAGCACCAGCACGCCGCCCTCGGTGGGCTCGCCGATGAGCTGCCAGCGGCCGTCGATCTCCTCGATGTGCGCGTCGTTCGCGAGGCCCATGACCTCGGCGACGGCGTGCAGGTCTCCGAACGCGGCCACGTCGACGGGCGTGCCGTCGAGGGTGATGACGCCGACGGGGGCGTAGCCACCGCCCTCGACCTCGTAGGCGTGGACGCGGGTGCGCACGTCGCGCACCGTCATCTCGTTCTGCGTGAGCGTGCCGGTCTTGTCCGAGCAGATCGTGGAGACCGAGCCGAGCGTCTCGACGGCGGCCATCTTGCGCGTGATCGCTCGGCGACGTGCCATCTGCTGCACGCCCAGGGCGAGCGTGATCGTCACGAGCGCCGGCAGACCCTCGGGGATCGCGGCGACGGCGAACCCGATGGTCGCCGAGACCAGCTCGCGGCCGCCGAGACCGTGGACCAGCCAGCCGACGAGCATCATGAACGCGCCCATGGCGAGGATCAGCCAGGCGAGCTGCTTGCCGAAGCGGCCGAGCGTGCGTGCCAGCGGCGTCTCGAGGGACTCGGCCTCGCTGATCATCGTCTGGATGCGGCCGATCTCGGTGTCCACCCCCGTGCCGGTGACGACGGCGGTGCCGGTGCCGGCGACGACGAGCGTGCCGGAGTACAGCATCGAGGTGCGGTCGCCGACGTTGGCCTCCGCGTCGACGACGGCGACGTCCTTGACCGCGGCGACGGACTCGCCCGTCAGCGCCGACTCCTCGACCTGCAGGTTGGTGGCCTCCAGCAGGCGGCTGTCGGCCGGGATGCGGTCTCCCGGACGGACCTTGATGACGTCGCCGGGCACGAGCGTCTCGGCGTCGATGTCGCTGACGCTCCCGTCGCGCAGCACGTGCGCGCGCACCGAGAGCATGCCCTTGATGGCGTCGAGCGCCTTCTCCGCGCGGCCCTCCTGGATCAGGCCGATCGCGGTGTTGATGACCGCGACGGCCAGGATGACGGAGAAGTCCACCCAGTCGCCCATGATCGCCTTGACGGCGGCGGCGATGAGCAGCAGGAAGATGAGGATGTCGTTGAGGTGGCGCAGCAGCCGCTTCCAGAACGAGTCGCGCGGCGGGAGCGGGAGCCGGTTGGGCCCCGTGGACTCAAGACGCGCCTCCGCCTCGGCCGTGGAGAGGCCTTCGGCCCGGACCTCCAGCTCCTCGAGAACGTCCTGTGCGGTCAGTGCCCACGGTGCAGTCAACGGCGGTTCCTCCGGTTGGTTGGCGTGCCGTCTCCATCCTGCCCGCGCGCAACCGATCCCGCCCGTCCCAGGCCGCGCCTGGTGCCGCCCCCGGCGCGATCGGATCGGTTCGCCGGCCAGGATGCATGCCCGGCTCCTCACGCGAGCCCGGCGAGCTCCTTGGCGTGGGTGAGGACGGCGTCGAGCATCGCGGGCGTCAGGCGTCCGGTGAACGTGTTGTGCGGCGAGGGGTGGAAGCTCCCCAGGAGGGTGACCTGTCCGCCCGAGGGCCGGGTGAGCGGGACGGCGGCGTCGTGCGCGAAGCGCGGCCTCGGGCGCGCGATGGGCCAGCCCTGCTCGCCGAGCGTGCGCAGCGCGGCGTCCCAGCCGATCGCCCCGAGCGCGACGATCACGCGGACCGTGGGGGCGAGGAGCTCGAGCTCGCGCGCGAGCCAGGGTCCGCAGCGGCGACGCTCGTCCGGGGTGGGCTTGTTCGCGGGCGGAGCGCAGCGCACGGGCGCGACGAGGCGGACTCCCGTGAGCACCATGCCGTCGTCCGCCGAGGTCGCCTCGGCCTGGCTGGCGAGGCCGACGCGGTGCAGGGCCGCGAACAGGAAGTCGCCGCTCCGGTCGCCCGTGAACATGCGGCCGGTGCGGTTGGCACCGTCGGCCGCCGGCGCGAGCCCGACGACGGCGATGCCGGCGGCGTCGTCGCCGAACCCGGGGACGGGGCGCGCCCAGTAGGTCTGCCCGCGGAACGACGCGCGCGGGTTCGCGGCCGCGGCCTCGCGCCACGCGACGAGCCGGGGGCAGGCGCGGCACTGGACGAGGAGTGTCGTGAGCTCGTCGAGCCCCGCGGCGCTGGCCGCACTGGTCGGGTAGAGCGGGTCGTCGGTGTGCACGTCTTCATCGTGCCGCCGGACACCGCGGCACGCGAAAGGCCCCCTCGCCCGGTTGGGGCGGAGGGGGCCGATCGGTGTTCGCGCCTGGGTCAGGCGTTCACGAGCTCCTTCTCCTCGACCTTCGCGTCGGTCTTGCGACCGGCGATGCGGGCCAGGGCGAAGCCGTTGATGGCCGACAGGATGCCGAGGCCGATGATGAGGGCGGCGACACCGAAGGCGATCACGGACGTGTAGAGAGCGGCCTGCAGGCCCGAGGCCTGGTTGGCGGTGTTGCGCAGCGCGAGGATCGGGGCGGCCTCCTCGGCGTCGATGGTGCCCTCGGCGACGGCGGCGTTGACGACCTTGTTGATCCCGCCGAGCGTCGAGAAGTTGTACGTCGCCTCGGGGTCGACGGTGATGCCGATCTCGGCGAGCATGTCGGCGTTCGCGGTCAGCGTGTCGACCGCGCCGTGCTGCTGGTGCACGCCGATGATGTCGGCCTGGGCCATCGCCGAGAACGGGTTGTTCACCGTGGAGCCGGCGAGGAAGTTCGCGTCGTCGGGGACGGTGATCTCCTGCGCGCTGAGCTGGTTGGCGGCGAAGCCCCAGACGACGCCGCCGACGACGACCATCAGGAGGCCGGCGACGATGCCGATGATGCCGGAGATGCGGACGGGCTTGGCGTTGCTGTTCATCGTGGACTTTCCCCTCATCATGGCCGCGGATCTCGCGACCGTTCGTGGCGATCAGGCCCTGTGGTCTGACCTCTGACGAGGACTCTAGAAGTTGAGGTAAGACCACATCAAGTCCTACGCGGTCGAAGACGGTGTGTCGTGTGACACAGCGCCATCTCGTCGTCCTTGTAGGCCTGCTGAGCAGCATGGACGCCAGGGGGCCGGAGGAACGAGGGCAGTACGTCCCCTCTCGTCTGGGACGTACTGCTCGCTCACCTCGCGCCACCCGGGACCGCGGGCGTGACGTTGGTCTGGGCGAGACCGGCCCTGGGGCGTCCAGCAGACCCGGGTGCGCTTGCCCGCGCGCAGGTCACGACCCGGAGGTACCTTCGCCCCACGACCTCGAGCCGGGGTCGCACGACGGAGGACGGGCACCACGCCCACGGACCTCCCGGGCAACTGAAGGAGCAGGTATGGGGCTGGAAGACTTCATCGACAAGGCCAAGGACGCCCTCGCGGGCGCAACCGACAAGGTCCAGGCCGAGGCCGCGACGGCGACCGCGAACGCGCAGGACGTCACCAGCGGCATCGTGGACAAGGCCAAGGAGCTTCTGACCGACGAGAACGTCGCGAAGGTCGCCGAGAAGATCAAGGAGTTCACGCCGGACTCCGTCGACTCCATCGTCGACAAGGTGGCCGACAAGGCGCAGGAGCTGAACGACCGGTTCGAGTAAGCCCCGGCACGACGGAGGCCGTCGCCGCGGCGTGGCCGACTCCTGGTCACGGCCCGACGCATCGGTACGATCGAGGGGCGTCGCCTTCGGGCGGCGCCCCTCGGCGCGTCCGGGACACCCCGTGCGCACCGTCTCGCCCGTACATCCGCACCGGCGGCCGTCGTATGCCGCCGGGCGACACACCAAGGAGCAGCACGTGTCCGACGTCGCCTCGCAACAGTCACCGAACCCGCAACACCCGCAGCAGGTGGTGACGACGACGCCGACCACGGGCGCCGAGCTCTTCGCCGACGCCAAGGACGTCGTCGTCGTCCGCGTGGACGGCGAGCTGTGGGACCTCGACCGTGAGCTGCCCGTCGGCGCCACGGTGCAGCCCGTGGCGATCAGCGAGCCCGACGGCCTCGACGTGCTGCGCCACAGCGCGGCGCACGTGCTCGCCCAGGCCGTCCAGCAGGTCAACCCCGACGCCAAGCTGGGCATCGGCCCGCCCGTGCGCGACGGCTTCTACTACGACTTCGACGTCGACACGCCGTTCACCCCCGAGGACCTCAAGGCCCTCGACAAGGCGATGAGCCGCATCATCCGCGAGGGGCAGACGTTCCGCCGCCGCGTCGTCACCGAGGACGAGGCCCGTGCCGAGCTCGCGGACGAGCCCTACAAGCTCGAGCTCATCGGGCTCAAGGGCGGGTCCTCGGGCGAGGAGAACGTCGAGGTGGGCGGCGCCGAGCTGACCATCTACGACAACGTCCGCGGCGCCGGCCGCGAGTCCGAGACCGTCGTCTGGAAGGACCTGTGCCGCGGGCCGCACCTGCCGAACACCCGGCTCATCGGCCAGGGCGTCCAGCTGATGCGCAGCGCGGCCGCCTACTGGCGCGGCGACCAGGCCAACGCGTCCCTGCAGCGCGTGTACGGCACCGCGTGGCCGAGCAAGGACGAGCTCAAGGCCTACCTCGAGCGCCTGGCCGAGGCCGAGCGCCGCGACCACCGCAAGATCGGCGTCGAGCAGGACCTGTTCAGCTTCCACGAGAACGTCGGCTCGGGCCTGCCGCTCATCCACCCGCGCGGTGGCGTGATCCGCCGGGTCATGGAGGACTACGTCCGCCAGCGGCACATCGAGGAGGGCTTCTCCTACGTCACGACGCCGCACATCTCGAAGGAAGAGCTCTTCTACACCTCGGGGCACCTGCCGTACTACGGCGACACCATGTTCCCCGCGATCGAGTTCCACGACGACGACCACCCCGACGCGCCGGTGCAGAAGTACCGCCTCAAGGCGATGAACTGCCCGATGCACAACCTCATCTACAGCTCGCGCGGCCGCTCGTACCGCGAGCTGCCGATCCGGCTGTTCGAGTTCGGTTCCGTGTACCGATACGAGAAGGGCGGCGTCGTCCAGGGCCTGACCCGCGTGCGCGGCCTGACCCAGGACGACTCGCACTCCTACGTCACCCCGGAGCAGGCGCCCGACGAGGTCAAGCACCTGCTGGGCTTCATGCTGAGCGTGCTCAAGGACTTCGGCCTGAACGAGTTCTACCTCGAGCTGTCGACGCGCGACGACAAGAAGAAGGACAAGTTCGTCGGCTCCGACGAGGACTGGGAGAAGGCGACCGCCATCCTCGAGAAGGTCGGCCGCGAGTCGGGTCTCGAGCTGGTGCCCGACCCGGGCGGCGCCGCGTTCTACGGCCCCAAGATCTCCGTGCAGGCCAAGGACGCGCTCGGCCGGACCTGGCAGATGGGCACCGTCCAGTACGACTTCAACCAGCCGGCGCGCTTCGGCCTGGAGTACACGGCACCGGACGGCACCCGTCAGCAGCCCGTCATGATCCACTCGGCCAAGTTCGGCTCCATCGAACGGTTCATGGGCGTGCTCATCGAGCACTACGCCGGGGTGTTCCCGGCGTGGCTCGCGCCCGTCCAGGTGCTCGCCGTCCCGGTCGCCGAGGCGTTCGACGACTACCTCAAGGACGTCGTCAAGCAGCTCACCGCGCGCGGCATCCGGGCCGAGGTCGACCTCTCGGACGACCGGTTCGCCAAGAAGATCCGCAACGCCTCCAAGGAGAAGGTGCCGTTCGTGCTCATCGCCGGCGGTGAGGACGCGGCCGCCGGTGCCGTCAGCTTCCGCTACCGCGACGGTCGCCAGGACAACGGGGTGCCGGTCGCCGAGGCGATCGAGCGTATCGTCGCCGCCGTGCGCGACCGGGTCCAGGTGTGACCCGCGTCGTCGGGGGAGAGAACGTGAGCGCCGAGGGCGTCGAGCAGGGGGACGTCGTGACCGACCCGGTCGCGGCGTTCCCCCCGCCGAGCGACGACCTGCAGCGGCTGTGGACGCCCCACCGGATGGTGTACGTCGGTGGCCAGGACAAGCCCAAGGACGGCACCGCGTCGTCGTGCCCGTTCTGCGGGTTCGACCGCGTCGACGACGAGGCGTACCTGGAGTCCCGCCTGGTCGTCGCGCGCGGCGAGACCTGCTTCGCGATCCTCAACCTCTACCCGTACAACCCCGGGCACCTCATGGTGGTGCCGTACCGGCACGTCTCCGCGTACGTCGACCTCACCGACGCCGAGACCCAGGAGCTCGCACGCACGACGCAGACCGCGATCCGCGTGATGACGGACGTCCTGCGCCCGCAGGGGTTCAACCTGGGCATGAACCAGGGCGAGGTCGCCGGAGCCGGGATCGCCGCGCACCTGCACCAGCACGTCGTCCCGCGCTGGCAGGGCGACGCCAACTTCCTGCCGATCATCGGCCGCACGAAGGCGGTCCCGGAGCTGCTCGGGGACACCCGCGCCAAGCTCGCGGCCGCCTGGCCCGAGCACTGACCGACCCCACGCCCGCCCCCGTCGAGGAGCCCCCACCGATGTTCTCCCGCCTCCGCAGCACGATGCAGGCGGTCTTCACGCCCCTGGCGCGCGCGCTGATGCGCGCCGGCGTGACGCCCGACGCCGTGACGATCACGGGCACCGTGGTCGCGACCGGGCTCGCGCTCGGGCTGCTGCCCACCGGGCACCTGTTCCTCGGTGCGCTGCTCATCGGCATCTTCGCGCTGTTCGACTCGCTCGACGGGGTGCTTGCCCGCATGACGGGCAAGGCGGGCCCGTGGGGCGCGTTCCTCGACTCGACCCTGGACCGCATCTCCGACGGCGCGGTGTTCAGCGGCATCGCCCTGTGGTTCCTGCTGCACACCGACGGGGCGACCCGGACGTGGGGCGTCGCGGTGACGCTCGCGTGCCTCGTGCTCGGCGGGGTCGTGCCCTACGCCCGCGCCCGGGCCGAGTCCGTGGGCGCGGACGCGCACGTCGGCATCGCCGAGCGCAGCGACCGCCTCGTGATCGCGCTCGTCCCGACCGGGTTCGTGCAGTTCGGGCTGCCCGTCGTCGTCCTGGTCGTGGTGCTCGGCCTGCTCGCCGCCGCCAGCTTCGTGACCGTCGTCCAGCGCGTCGGCGCCGTGCACCGGCAGATCGCACCCCGCCCCGACGCACCCACCACGGAGGCCACCCATGGTTGACGTCGCCAAGGCCTACACGTTCGCGTGGCGGCACGCCGCCAAGATCCCCGAGCCGATCCTGCGCGGCGCGTTCACCCTCGTGGCCGACGTCGTCTGGCTGCGCCACGGTGGCGGCGTGCGACGGATGGAGGCGAACTACGCGCGCGTCCGCCCCGAGCTCGACGCCCGGGCGGTCCGCCGCCTCAGCCGTGCCGGGATGCGCTCCTACATGCGCTACTTCCGCGAGGCGTTCACCCTGCAGGCCGTGACCTCGGAGCAGGTCGAAGCACGCGTCCGGGTCGAGGGCTACGAGCACGTCAAGGCCGTCCCCGAGGAGGGCGCGGCCGTCGCGCTCGCGCTCGGCCACCTCGGCAACTGGGACCTCGCGGGCGCGTGGGCGAACCCGAACCTCGGCCCGGTCCTCACGGTCGCCGAGAAGCTCGAGCCCGCCGCGCTGTACGAGGAGTTCGTGGCGTTCCGCGAGTCCATCGGCATCGAGGTGCTCGGCCTGGGCGACAACGGGGTGTTCCGCGAGCTCGTGCGCGGCGGCAGGGGCGGGAACCGGGTCATCCCGTTGCTCGCCGACCGCGACCTGACCGCGTCGGGCGTCGAGGTCGACCTGTGCGGCCACCGCGCCCGCGTCGCGGCCGGCCCCGCCGCCCTCGCGCTGGCCGCCGGCATCGACCTGCTGCCGCTGACCATCCGCTACGAGCGGCTCGACCGCGCGCGCCGCAAGACCGCCCGCACCCCGTGGGGCATCGTGCTGCGGTTCCACCCCGCGGTGCCCGTGCCCGCCGAGGACCCCGAGCTCCCCGCCCCGGAGCGCCGCCGGGCCCAGGTCGCCGTGATGACGCAGGGCTGGGTCGACGCCATGGCCCACGACCTGCGCGAGATCACCGAGGACTGGCACATGCTCCAGAAGGTCTTCGTCGAGGACCTCGACCCGGAGCGGTACGCCAAGACCCGGGCCGAGGCGGGAGAGCTGTGACCGCCGCGCGGAGGCACCGCCCGCTCAAGGTGGGCATCGTCTGCCCGTACAGCTTCGACGCACCCGGCGGCGTGCAGTTCCACGTCCGGGACCTCGCCGAAGCGCTCATCGCGCGCGGCCACGAGGTGTCGGTCCTGGCCCCCGCCGACGAGGACTCCGACGTGCCCGACGTCGTCACGCCGGCCGGGAGCGCCGTCGCGGTGCGCTACAACGGCTCCGTCGCGCGGCTCTCGTTCGGCCCGCGCGTCGCCGCCCGCGTCCGCCGCTGGATCGACGCCGGCGGGTTCGACGTGCTGCACCTGCACGAGCCCATGACGCCGTCGCTGTCGATGCTCGCGCTGTGGATCGCCGAGGGGCCCGTCGTCGCCACGTTCCACTCCGCGCAGGTCCGCTCGCGCGCCCTGCAGGTCGCGTACCCGCTGCTGCGCCAGTCGCTCGAGAAGATCGCCGCCCGCGTCGCCGTCTCCGAGGACGCGCGCCGCACCCTCGTCGACCACGTGGGCGGCGACGCCGTCGTCATCCCCAACGGCGTGTACGTCGACACGTTCGCCCGGGCCGAGGCCGCAGAGCAGTGGCAGGGCACGCCCGACGCGCCCACCATCGCGTTCCTCGGCCGGCTCGACGAGCCCCGCAAGGGCCTTCAGGTCCTCACCGCCGCCATCCCCGCCGTGCTCGCCGAGCACCCCGGCGCGCGGTTCCTCGTCGCCGGCCGCGGCGACGACGGGCGCGACCACGCCGTCGCGACCCTGGGCGAGCACGCCCGGTCCGTCGAGTTCCTCGGCGGCATCAGCGACGAGGAGAAGGCGTCCCTGCTCACCTCCGTCGACCTGTACATCGCCCCGCAGACCGGCGGCGAGAGCTTCGGCATCGTGCTCGTCGAGGCCATGAGCGCCGGCTGCGGCGTCATCGCCTCCGACCTGGGCGCGTTCCGGCGCGTGCTCGACGACGGTGCCGCCGGCGCCCTGTTCCGCAACGAGGACCCCGCCGACCTCGCCCGCGTGATCAACGCGGCGCTCGCGGACCGGGACGGGACGGCCGCGCGGCGCGAGCACGCGTCTACCTGGGTGCGCCGGTACGACTGGTCGACCGTCACCGACCAGGTCGAGGCCGTCTACGAGATGGCCGTCGAGGCAGCCGAGGCGATCCCCGCCGGCGAGGACGTCGCGCTGCGCTCGGCGCGCGCCCTGTGGCCGCTGGGCGGCCCCCACCGCGGAGGTGACCGATGAGCTGGTCGGAGATCACGCTCGTCGTCCTGCTGGTCGTCGGCGTGCTCGGGTGGCTGGCGTGGATCTCGGCGTCGCGCGTCGACCGCCTGCACCGCAAGGTCTCTGCGTCGCGCATCGCGCTCGACTCGCAGCTCGTGCGCCGGGCGAGCGCCGCGGCAGACCTGGCGACGTCGGGTCTCCTGGACCCCGCGTCGTCTGTGCTCGTCGCCGACGCCGCCTACGCCGTCATCGACGCCGACGGGCCCGTCACCCGGCCCGAGCAGGCGCTGGCCATGGACGGCCTCGGCGACGACCGCGAACGCTCCGAGAGCGTCCTGTCGGCGACGCTGCGCGAGGCGCTCGACGACGGCGAGGACGTCGCCGAGCTGCGCGGGACGCCGGCGGGGGAGTCGCTCGTCGCCACCCTGGGCGCCGCCTGGTACCGGGCTCAGCTCGCGCGGCGGTTCCACAACGAGGCCGTCGCGCAGGCGCAGCGGGCCCGGCGGCACTGGTACGTGCGGCTGCTGCACCTGGCCGGGCACGCGCCGATGCCGCGCACCGTCGAGCTCGACGACCAGATGCCCGCCGGTCTCGGGGGAGCGCCCGGAACGTAGACGCCGGGGTCCGGGGTCACGCCCGCGCCGTAGGATGGCCGGGTGACCAACGAAACCCCCACCACCACCGCCACGTCGGCCGGCGAGGTCGGCACGGCCCGCGTCAAGCGGGGCATGGCCGAGATGCTCAAGGGCGGCGTCATCATGGACGTCGTCACCCCCGAGCAGGCGAAGATCGCCGAGGACGCGGGCGCCGTGGCCGTCATGGCGCTCGAGCGCGTCCCGGCGGACATCCGCGCCCAGGGCGGCGTCGCGCGCATGAGCGACCCGGACATGATCGACGGCATCATCAACGCCGTCTCGATCCCCGTCATGGCGAAGGCGCGCATCGGGCACTTCGTCGAGGCGCAGGTCCTGCAGGCCCTCGGCGTCGACTACATCGACGAGTCCGAGGTGCTCACCCCCGCGGACTACGCGAACCACATCGACAAGTGGGCCTTCACCGCCCCGTTCGTGTGCGGCGCGACCAACCTCGGCGAGGCGCTGCGTCGCATCACCGAGGGTGCCGCGATGATCCGGTCGAAGGGCGAGGCCGGCACGGGTGACGTGTCGAACGCCACGACGCACATGCGCCAGATCCGCCAGGAGATCCGCCGCCTCACCTCGCTGCCCGAGGACGAGCTGTTCGTGGCCGCCAAGGAGCTCCAGGCGCCCTACGAGCTGGTCGCCGAGGTCGCGAGGACGGGCAAGCTCCCCGTGGTCCTGTTCACCGCGGGCGGCATCGCCACCCCGGCGGACGCCGCGATGATGATGCAGCTCGGCGCCGAGGGCGTGTTCGTCGGCTCGGGCATCTTCAAGTCGGGCGACCCGGTCGCCCGCGCGAAGGCGATCGTCCAGGCCACCACGTTCTACGACGACCCGTCGGTCATCGCGAAGGTCTCGCGCGGGCTGGGCGAGGCCATGGTCGGCATCAACGTCGAGGCGGAGCCGGCGCCCGTGCGCCTTGCCGAGCGCGGCTGGTGACGTCCACGGAGCAGGGCACGTCCTCGCTCGGCCCCGACTGGGTGCTGGGTGAGGACGGCCTGCGCCGTCGGCGCGCGGCACGCGTCGTCGTGCTCGACGACGCCGGCCGCGCGCTGCTGGTCCGCGGCCACGACGCCGACCAGCCCGAACGCTCGTGGTGGTTCACCGTGGGCGGCGGCATCGACCCGGGGGAGTCCGACGTCGAGGCCGCGCTGCGCGAGCTGCGCGAGGAGACCGGTCTGGTCCTCGCGCCCGGCGACCTCGAGGGCCCCGTCATGACGCGGGCCGGCTACTTCCACTTCTTCGCCGAGACGTGCCGGCAGGACGAGGTCTTCTTCGTCGCGCGGGTGCCGGCGGGCACCGAACCCCACGACGGCGGCTGGACCGAGCTCGAACGGTCGGTCCTCGACGGCATGGCCTGGCTGACGGCCGCCGAGCTCCGCGAGCAGCCGCTCGAGGTGTTCCCGGTCGCGCTGCCCGACGTCGTCGAGCGGCTCGCGGCGGGCTGGGACGGGACGGTGCTCCACCTCGGCGAGGAGCACGACGACTGAGACGCCGCGGGGGCGGCGCGGGACGCGGCCTAGACTTGTCCGCCGTGACATCCACCCCCACCATCGGCGTCCTCGCCCTGCAGGGCGACGTCCGCGAGCACGTGCACGCACTCGAGCAGGCCGGCGCCCGCGCCGTCACGGTCCGGCGCCGCAGCGAGCTGGAGTCGGTCGACGGCCTCGTGCTGCCGGGCGGCGAGTCGACCACGATCGACAAGCTGTTGCGCATCTTCGAGCTCGACCAGCCGCTCCGCGCGGCGGTCAAGGGCGGGCTGCCCGTGTACGGCTCGTGCGCCGGCATGATCCTGCTCGCCGACCGGATCGAGTCCGGCATCGACGGGCAGCAGACCATCGGTGGCATGGACGTCGTGGTGCGCCGCAACGCCTTCGGCCGTCAGGTCGACTCGTTCGAGGCCGACCTCGACGTCGTCGGCATCTCGGACCAGCCCGGCGGCGCCCCGGTGCGCACGGTGTTCATCCGTGCGCCGTGGATCGAGGAGGCGGGCCCGGAGGTCGAGGTGCTCGCACGGATCCCCGAGCTGGCCACGGACGGAAGCCCCGTGACGGTCGGCGCCGGTAAGATCGTCGCAGCACGTCAGGGGCGGCTGCTGGCGACCTCGTTCCACCCTGAGATCACAGGTGATGCGCGCGTGCACGCGCTGTTCGTCGCCATGGTCCGCGACAGCGGTCCGCACGAGTTGTAAGCGAAGAGGAGAAAACCCGTATGTCCGGTCACTCCAAGTGGGCGACGACCAAGCACAAGAAGGCTGCGATCGACGCCAAGCGCAGCAAGCTGTGGGCGAAGCTCATCAAGAACATCGAGGTCGCGGCCCGCGTGGGCGGCGGTGACCCGGCCGGCAACCCCACCCTCTTCGACGCCATCCAGAAGGCCAAGAAGACGTCGGTCCCGAAGGAGAACATCGACCGCGCCGTCAAGCGTGGCTCGGGTGTCGGCGCGGACGCCGTCAACTACATCGAGAAGTTCTACGGCGGCATCGGCGTCGGCGGCATCGCGGTGCTCGTCGAGTGCCTGACCGACAACGTCAACCGCGCGGTCGCCGAGGTGCGCCAGGCGTTCACGCGCAACGGCGGCAAGATCGCGGACGACATCGGCTCGGTCCAGCGCCTCTTCGCGCGCAAGGGTCTGGTCGTCGTCCCGAAGACCGACGGCGTCGGCGAGGACGAGGTCATGATGGCCGCCCTCGAGGCCGGGGCCGAGGAGGTCACGGACGAGGGCGACACCATCGAGGTGCTGTGCGAGGCGACCGACCTGCACGCCGTGCGCACCGCCATCGTCGACGCCGGGATCGACTACGACTCTGCCGACGTCATCTTCCACCCCGACCAGAACCTGCTCATCCCGGTCGACGTCGAGGGCGCGCGCAAGATCATGCGCCTCATCGACGCCCTCGAGGACCTCGACGACGTCCAGAACGTCTACGCGAACTTCGACGCGTCCGACGAGGTCATGGCCGCGCTCGACGACGAGGACTGAGCGGTCCCACCCCGCACACCCGAGAGCCCACGGACGCCAGCGCGCCCGTGGGCTCTCGCGGTCCGGCGGCCGGCTTCCCGACCGGGGTAGCGGCAGCGTCGGCCGACCAGGAGGATTGCACCATGCCGTCATCGCCGAACCCGGCCCCAGCCGCACCCCGGGGCGCCGCAGCCGCGGCCCGGCGGGCCGGCGGCGTGCTGGACGTCGTCGCGGTCCTCGCGGCCATCCCCGGATGGTTCGTGATGCTGCCCGTCACGACCGTCGCGAAGGCCCGGGCGACCCGGGCGCGGCGCAAGGCCGCGTCATGGGTCCGCAAGGGGTTCGTCACCGCGACGACCGTCTTCGCCCTGCTCACCCCGCTGTGGGTCACGGCCGCCTTCCAGTCGACCGACGTCGTCGTCGTCGGGGCGACGCTGACCGCCCTGTGGCTCGCGCCGTTCGTCGCGTGCATGGTCGCGCTCTGGCGCGCCCGGCGGGAGGCTCGCGTCCGCCCCGTCAAGGTCGGGCGCAGCGACGTCGACAGGTCCGACGCCGCGCGCCGCGTCGAGAAGGCCCTCGGCCGCCTCGCCGCGCTCGCGCCGACCTACGACGGCTACCGGTTCGGTGGCGAGCCCGTCGCCGACCGCATCAACGCCGTCGTCGCCGAGATGAACGAGCTGATCCGCCGCCTCGAGGCGAAGGGCACCCCGCAGCAGCTCCGCCTGGCCACGTCCCAGTACGCCGACACGCTCGACAAGCTCGTCCTGTGCGTCTCGCCCGACTACCTCAAGGACGTCATCGACCACCCGCGCCTGTGGCACCAGCCCGACGAACGCGTCGCCGAGGTCCGCCAGGCGCTCGACGCGGTCTCCGGGCAGATCGTCGACAACATCCGCCAGGTCAACGCCCGCGCCGACCTCGACTTCCAGGTCGCGCTGACCCAGCTCACCGCGATCACCGACGACTCCGAGTTCGCCCGCCTCTACGAAGGGAACTCCCGATGACGTCCGAGCCCGAGCCGACGGTCGACGTCGACTTCGCCGCGCTCCTGGACGGCGCCGACGCCACCGCCGAGCCGGCCACGCCCCTCGAGACGGCGGTCGACGCCGCCGTCGGGGGTGGTGGACCGTCGGCCGTGGGGCGGTTCCAGTTCCGGTCCCTGCTCACCGACGAGCAGCTCGCCTCGTTGCGGGCCGGCGCGCCGGCGCTCGCGGCGAAGATGGTCGACGACCTCAACACCGTCATCACTTTCGGCGGCCCCGTGATGCGGCGGCTCAACGACGCATCGACCCAGCTCCTCGACGCGCAGCGCGACATCGAGGTCCCCGAGGCGGAGCAGATCGTCAACGACCTGCTGCGCGAGCTCGACGGCTTCGAGAAGAAGTACCGCAACGTCAGGCTCGAGGAGCTCGCGGGCAAGGTCCGCCGGTTCTTCCGCAGCGGGCGCTACACGTTCACGACGATGGTGCGCGAGTCGAAGCCGATCGCCGAGAAGCTCGACATGGCCGAGGTCAAGATCCTCGAGATGGAGACGCGGCTCGGCGAGAACGTCACGCGCGGCCAGCTCCTGCACAAGCAGTCGCTCGAGCATGCGCACTCGGTCGTCGGGGTGCTCGCCGCGCTCGAGGAGGTCACCGACCTCGTCCGTGCCGACGTCGACGCCGCGACGAAGCAGCTGGACGCCGCCCGCGCGTCGGGGGCCGGATCGGTCGAGTGGAAGGGCCAGACCCTCTCGACCGACGCGCTGGGGGAGATCCACGCGAACCTCGCGACGGCCCTCTCCGAGGTCGAGAAGGCCTGGCACGACTGGCGCCAGCAGTTCTTCATGGGCTTTGCGAACGCGCCCAGCACGCGCAACCTCGTCATGACGCAGTTCTCGCTGCGCCGCCGCCTCGCGACGTTCCGGACGATGGGTATCCCGCAGGCCCGCCAGTCGCTCGCGATGTGGCAGCAGGCGGCGCTCGCGCGCGAGGGCGCGGAGCTCGGCGAGGCCGTCCAGGCCGGGGTGAACAAGATCGTCCAGCAGTCGTTCGGGGCGACCGCCGACGCCGTCGGCCGGGTCGCGGACGCCGCTCAGGCGCCCGTCATCACCGACGAGACCGTGTGGTCGGTCGTCGACTCGGTGCGCGAGCAGTGCCGGGCGATCGTCGCCGCGGACACCGCGGGCCGCGCGCTGCGGGCGCGCAACCTGCAGGCGCTCGAGGCCGGTGAGGTCACCATCAGGGACGAGTTCGCCGCCGCCCAGAACCAGCTCGCGCGCAACGCGCTCGGGGGCCGGGCGGAGCAGCCCGACGAGCCGTCGACGGGCACGGCGGACGACTTCCTCGACCCCCTGCGCTGACGGCGGGGCGCCGACCTGGCGCACTCGTGGTGTGGCCGCGTCCCGTGGGCCGCGGCAGTGCGTAGGTTGTGTCCATGCGCGTCCTCGGAGTCGACCCCGGCCTGACCCGGTGCGGCGTCGGCGTGGTCGACTCCCTGCCGGGCCGCCGCGCGCGGCTCGTCGCGGTCGGTGTCATCCGCTCCGACCCCGCGCAGACCGTCGACCTGCGGCTGCTCACGCTGGCGCGCGAGCTCGACACGTGGCTCGACGAGCACGTGCCCGACGTCGTCGCCGTCGAGCGGGTCTTCGCACAGCACAACGTCGGCACCGTCATGGGCACGGCGCAGGTCGCGGGCCTGGCGATGGTCGCCGCGGCCCGCCGGAACGTCCCCGTGGCCCTGCACACGCCGTCGGAGGTCAAGGCCGCGGTGACGGGCTCCGGCCGCGCCGGCAAGGAGCAGGTCCAGCGCATGGTGCGCAGCCTGCTCGGGCTCGCCGAGAACCCTCAGCCGGCCGACGCGGCCGACGCCCTGGCCCTCGCCATCACCCACCTGTGGCGTCCCGCGGGCGCCCTCCAGGGCGGGGAGCGCCACGAGCTCACGCCCGCGCAGCGCGCCTGGGCGGCGGCCGAGCAGGCCGCGCGACGGGCTCCGCGCGCGCGTCGCTGACGGGCATGACGGTGACCGCGGCTAGGCTGCGGATCGCACGGATGTTCGACCTTTGCGAAAGGACCCTGAGTGATCGCCTCGCTGACCGGGACCGTGGAGCACGTCACCCTCGACCGGGCGGTGATCAACGTGGGCGGGGTCGGCTACCTCGTCCACGCGACCCCCGCGACGCTCGCGCGGCTGCGCGTCGGCGAGGCGCACATTCTCTACACCACGATGGTGGTCCGCGAGGACTCGATGACCCTGTTCGGGTTCGCCGACGACGACGAGCGGGCGGTGTTCGAGACGGCGCAGTCGGTCTCGGGCGTCGGCCCTCGCATCGCGCTGGCCGTGCTCGCCGTGCACACGCCCGACGCCGTCCGCCGGGCGGTCCACACTCAGGACGTCAAGGCGCTCACGCGCGTCCCGGGCATCGGCCCGAAGGTCGCCCAGCGCATCCTGCTCGAGCTCGGGGGCAAGCTCGCGGCCCCGGTCGACGGCGGCTCGGCAGCCGCTGCCGCGGCCCCCGGCGACCAGCGCGACAAGGTGGTCGAGGCGCTCGTGGGCCTCGGCTACCCGGTCAAGGTCGCCGACGACGCCGTCGGCCGCGTCCTGAAGGAGGCGGGGACGGAGACGGTCGCGGAGGCCGACGTCGCGGCGACGCTGCGCGCGACGCTGCGGATGATGGGCGGTCGCCGTGGCTGACGGGCGCTACGAGGAGCCGCAGTTCACGAGCGAGCGGATCGTGACGACGTCCGCCGACGACGTCGAGCGCGCAGCCGAGGCGGCGCTGCGCCCCAAGCGGCTCGAGGAGTTCGTGGGCCAGCCGGTCGTGCGCGACCAGCTCTCGCTCGTGCTCCAGGCGGCCCTGGCCCGCGGCGCGGCACCCGACCACGTGCTGCTGTCCGGGCCGCCCGGCCTCGGCAAGACGACGCTCGCGATGATCATCGCCGCGGAGCTGGGCACGTCGCTGCGCGTGACGTCCGGCCCCGCGATCCAGCACGCGGGCGACCTGGCGGCCGTGCTCTCCTCCCTCGAGGAGGGCGAGGTACTGTTCATCGACGAGATCCACCGGCTCGCCCGCCCGGCCGAGGAGCTGCTGTACGTGGCGATGGAGGACTTCCGGGTCGACGTCGTCGTCGGCAAGGGGGCGGGCGCGTCCGCGATCCCGCTCGCCCTGCCGCCGTTCACCGTCGTCGGCGCGACCACGCGCTCGGGGCTGCTGCCCGCCCCGCTGCGGGACCGCTTCGGGTTCACCGGGCACCTCGACTTCTACGACGCGGCAGACCTCGAGCGGGTCATCCTGCGGTCCGCCGGGCTGCTCGGCGTCGAGATCGAGCACCGCGCGGCGCACGAGATCGCCGGGCGCTCGCGCGGCACGCCCCGCATCGCGAACCGCCTGCTGCGACGCGTGCGCGACTGGGCGCAGGTGCGCGGCGACGGCACGCTGGACATGGCCGCGGCGCGTGCCGCGCTGGAGGTCTACGAGGTCGACCCGGTGGGCCTCGACCGCCTCGACCGCGCCGTGCTGGACGCCCTGTGCCGGCGGTTCGGCGGCGGGCCCGTGGGCCTGTCGACGCTCGCGATGACCGTGGGGGAGGAGCCCGACACGGTCGAGACGGTCGCGGAGCCCTACCTGGTCCGCGAGGGCTTCGTCGCGCGGACGCCGCGGGGCCGCGTCGCCACACCGCTCGCCTGGGAGCACCTGGGGCTGGCCGCGCCCGTGGGTGCGTTCGGGACCACGGCGGGGACCTTGTTCGACACCGGCGACGACGACACCGGGAACCTCGGGGCTTCCTGAGGCGTTGGGCGCAGCGAATAGACTGGTCGGCGTCGCATGCCTGCGGGCTGACCAGCGATGCACCCTCTACCTAGGACGTTGTCACTGTGGAACTCATCTTCCTGATCGTCGCCATGCTCGGCCTGATGTTCTGGATGTCGTCGCGCCAGCGCAAGCAGCAGAAGGCCCAGCAGGAGTTTCGTAACCAGCTGGTGCCCGGCCAGGAGGTCATGACGGCCTCGGGCCTCTTCGGCACCATCGTCGAGATCGACGAGGCCGCCGACCGGATCGTCCTCGACTCTGCCGGGTCGCGCTCCGTGTGGCTGCGCGCCGCGATCGCCAAGCGCGTGGACGCCCCGGCAGGCGACCCGGTCACCGAGGAGTCGGCCGAGGCGGGTACGATCGCGCCCGCAGACTCCATCGACGTCCCCGATGACATCTCCGGTCTCGACACCGCGCAGCGCGAGTACCGCGAGCAGCAGAAGGACGACGAGGGCAAGTGACGTCCGCGCCGGCCGGGATCCCCCGGCCGGCGCAACTCACGCCCGCCACCCGGCGGCGTGCACACAGAGAGACAGAGAAGTTGGCCAACTCCAGCACGCGACGATCGCGGCCGGTACGCACCCTCGTCGTCTTCGCGATCCTGACGATGCTGCTGCCGTTCGCGGGCCTCGTCGCCGGTACGTTCCTCGACGGACGTAGCACTGACAACCCCGACGGTGCGAGCCTCGCGCCGGGCCTCGCGCTCGACCTCGAGGGCGGCACGCAGATCATCCTGAAGCCGACGACGACCGACGGCTCCCAGATCACCGAGGCGACGGTGACCGAGGCCATCAACGTGATCCGCCAGCGCATCGACGCGAACGGCGTGACCGAGGCCGAGATCACCAGCCAGGGCGGCCAGAACATCGTGGTCGGCATCCCCGGCAAGCCCGACGAGGCCACCATCGCCCTCGTCAGCCAGTCGGCGCAGATGCGGTTCCGCCCGGTCCTGTCCTACTCGTACGGCTTCCCGCTGCCCGAGGAGTCGCCGTCGCCGAGCGCCGCGCCCAGCGACGAGCCTACCGACGCCCCGGCGGACGACGCGAGCGAGGCCCCGGCGGACGACGCGAGCGACGCCCCGGCCCAGAGCGCCCCCGCCGACGCGGCCGTCAGCCCCGCCGGCCGCTCCGCCGGTGCGGCCGTGACGCTGCCCGCCGACACCGCGGACCCCAGCCCGTCGGCCACGCCGACCGAGGCGGAGACGCCTGCGGACGCGTCGAACCCGAGCGACCTCGCGCAGATCACGCCCGAGATCCAGCAGCAGTTCGACGACCTCGACTGCACCGCGGAAGGCGCCCTCGTCGGTCGCGGCGGGGACGCCGCGGACGAGCCGCTGGTCGCGTGCTCGCAGGACGGCCTCTACAAGTACATCCTCGGCCCGGTCGAGGTGGAGGGCACGAACATCCGCCAGGCGACGTCGGGCCTCGTCCCGGGGGCGAACGGCACCTACACCAACGAGTGGGGCGTCAACCTGACGCTCGACTCGGAGGGTGCCAAGACGTTCGCCGAGACGTCGGAGCGGCTCTTCAACTTCGGTCAGGGCAGCGCGCAGAACCAGTTCGCGATCGTGCTCGACGGGCTCGTGGTCCAGGCCGCGGGCGTCAACGAGCCGATCCGCGACGGCCGCGCGATGATCTCCGGCTCGTTCACCCGCGAGTCGGCCGCGACGCTGGCCAACCAGCTCAGCTTCGGCGCCCTGCCGATCCAGTTCGAGGTGCAGAGCCAGCACGAGATCTCCGCGACGCTCGGCTCCGAGCAGCTCCAGAAGGGCCTCATGGCCGGCCTCATCGGTCTGGTGCTCGTGGTCGTCTACTCGCTGTTCCAGTACCGGACCCTCGGTCTGCTGACGGTCGCCTCGCTGGTCGTGGCGGGCATCATCACCTACGTCTCGATCGCGCTGCTGAGCTGGGGTATGGGCTACCGCCTGTCGCTGCCCGGCGTGGCGGGTCTGATCGTGGCCATCGGCTTCACGGCGGACTCGTTCATCGTGTACTTCGAGCGCATCCGTGACGAGCTCCGCAACGGCCGCAGCCTGCCGTTCGCGGTCCAGCATGGCTGGGAGCGCGCACGTCGCACGATCTACGCGGCCAAGGCGGTCAACCTCATCTCCGCGATCATCCTGTACTTCCTCGCCGTCGGCGGCGTGCAGGGCTTCGCGTTCACGCTCGGTCTGACGACGGTCATCGACGTCATGGTCGTGGTCTGGTTCACGCACCCGGTCATGGAGCTGCTCGCCAAGGTGCCGTTCTTCCGGGACGGTCACATCGCCTCGGGCCTCAACCGCGGGCGCCTCGCGCTGTCCGCCGCCAAGCCGCGGTACGTGGGCGCCGGCCGGGTGGCCGCTCCCGCGACGATCGCCGAGGAGGCCGCCGCCGAGGTGGCGTCCGAGGTGGACGCCGAGCCTGCGGACGCCGAGTCGGAGGCCGCGCTCGTCGGGGCCGCCGAGCGTGCCCCGCTGCCCGCCCCGGCGACCGACGAGTCCGGACGCCGGCTGACCATCGCCGAGCGCAGAGCTGCGGAGCGCAAGGCCGCCGCCAGCACCCAGAACGAGGAGGGCCGCTGACATGGCCGGCTTCAGCTTTGCCGCATGGGGCAACGACCTCTACTCGGGTCGCCGCTCCTACCCGATCGTCGGTCAGCGCAAGCGGTGGTTCGCCGTCGCCGGCGTGCTGGCGATCGCGTCCCTCGCGCTGCTGTTCTTCAAGCCGCTCGAGCTGGGCATCGACTTCCGTGGTGGCACGGAGATCTCGGTCGAGAACGTCTCGACGACGGCGCAGGGTCCCGCCAACGACGCCGTGCAGGCCGTCGTCCCCGGCGAGGAGCCCCGCGTGGCGTCGCTCGGCACCAACGCGCTGCGCATCCAGACCTCGGCGCTGGACGACGAGCAGGTCGCCGCGATCGCCGACCGCCTGGCCGAGGCGTACGGGATCGACCCGGAGACCGACCTGTCGGTCTCGACCATCGGCCCGACCTGGGGCAAGGGCGTCTCGACGCGTGCCCTGTGGGGTGTCATCGTCTTCGTCCTGGCGGCGGCCGCGTTCATGGCGGTCTACTTCCGGGCCTGGCGCATGTCGGTCGCGGCCATCGTCTCGATGCTCTTCGACCTGCTCGTCTCGGCCGGCGTGTACGCGCTCATCGGCTGGGAGGTCACGCCGTCGACGATCATCGGCTTCCTGACCATCCTGGGCTTCTCGCTCTACGACAAGATGGTCGTGTTCGACAAGGTCCGGGAGAACGCCGACGGCGTCCTGGACCAGAGCCGCACCACGTACGCCGAGCGCGCGAACCTCGCCGTCAACCAGACGCTGGTCCGCTCGATCAACACGTCGGTCGTGGCCCTGCTGCCCGTCGCCGGCATCCTCTTCGTGGGTGCGCTGCTGCTCGGTGCGGGCACGCTGCGCGACCTCGCGCTCTCGCTGTTCGTCGGTATCGCCGTCGGCGCCGCCTCCTCCCTGTTCCTCGCGACGCCGCTCGACGTGGCCCTGCGTGAGCGCGAGCCGCGGATCAAGGCCCACACCGAGGCCGTCCTCGCCAAGCGCGCCGGCTCGGACGAGGTGCTCGACGACGGCCGGCTGGTCGTCTCGACCATCGCTGCCCAGCTCAAGCCGGGTCAGCACCTGGGCCAGGCGGCTCAGCCCCGGCGGAAGCGCTGATGTCCGACGACATCTCCGTCGTCGCCCTGTCCGGTCTCGGGCCGGACAGGGCGGCGGAGATCCGCGCCCTGATCCGCGACGTGCCGGGGTACCCGCACGAACCGATCATCTTCCGCGACATCACGCCGATGCTGGCCGACGGGGACGCGCTGCGCGACGTCGTCGAGGCGTTCGCCCGCCTCTGCGAGGGCGCCCCGGGCGGTCCGAGCGGGCACGCCGTGGACGTCGTCGCGGGCATGGAGGCGCGCGGGTTCCTGCTCGGCGCCCCGTTGGCGACCCGGCTCGGGGTCGGGTTCGTCCCGCTGCGCAAGGCGGGCAAGCTCCCGCCGCCCGTCGAGACGGTGTCCTACGACCTCGAGTACGGGTCCGCGGCCATCGAGCTGCGCACCGGGACTCTTCCCGCGGGTGCGCGCGTTCTCCTTGTCGACGACGTGCTGGCCACGGGCGGGACGGCAGCCGCGGCGGCCGAGCTCGTGGAGCGGTGCGGCGGCCGGGTGGTCGCCGCGGCGTTCCTGCTCGAGCTCGACGGCCTGGGCGGCCGGGAGCGTCTCGAGGGCAGGGTCGTCGAGACACTGTTGCGCGTGGACGAGCGGCCGTCGTCATAGACTGTCGCCTTCGCACCGGGGAAGGAGGCGGCGATGACTGACGAGGTCAAGACGGCGCGCGCTGACGCGCCCGCGGCGCCGACGCCTCCGACGTCGGCCACCGGCATCCGCAGCCGTCTCGTGCGCCTGGGCGTGCGCGGTGGCGGCAGCGGCGTCAGCCCCGCGCTCGAGCCGCTGCTGCAGGCGGTGCGCGCAGCACACCCCAAGTCCGACCTCGCCGTCATCGAGCGCGCCTACACCGTCGCCGAGAAGGCGCACCGCGGGCAGCTCCGCAAGTCCGGCGACCCGTACATCACGCACCCCGTCTCGGTCGCGACCATCCTCGCCGAGCTCGGCTTCGAGGGGACGACGATCGCGGCGGCGCTGCTGCACGACACGGTCGAGGACACCGACTACTCGCTCGACCAGCTCCGCGCCGAGTTCGGCGACGACGTCGCCCTCATGGTCGACGGCGTCACCAAGCTCGACAAGGTCAAGTACGGCGACGCCGCGCAGGCCGAGACGGTCCGCAAGATGGTCGTCGCGATGGCCAAGGACATCCGCGTCCTGGTCATCAAGCTCGCCGACCGGCTGCACAACGCCCGCACGTGGAAGTACGTGGCGTCGTCGTCGGCGGAGCGCAAGGCGCGCGAGACCCTCGAGATCTACGCCCCGCTGGCGCACCGCCTGGGGATGAACACCATCAAGTGGGAGCTCGAGGACCTGTCGTTCCAGGCCCTCTACCCGAAGGTGTACGACGAGATCGTGCACCTGGTGGCCGAGCGCGCCCCGGCGCGCGAGGAGTACCTGTCGGTGGTGCGCGAGCAGATCCAGGCGGACCTGCGCGGCGCGAAGATCAAGGCCACGGTCACCGGTCGGCCGAAGCACTACTACTCGATCTACCAGAAGATGATCGTCCGGGGGCACGACTTCCAGGACATCTACGACCTGGTGGGCACGCGCGTCCTGGTGGACACGGTGCGCGACTGCTACGCGGCGCTGGGCGCGCTGCACGCGCGCTGGAACCCGGTCCCGGGCCGGTTCAAGGACTACATCGCGATGCCCAAGTTCAACATGTACCAGTCGCTGCACACGACGGTCGTGGGGCCGGGCGGCAAGCCCGTCGAGATCCAGATCCGTACGCACGACATGCACCGCCGGGCGGAATACGGCGTCGCCGCGCACTGGAAGTACAAGGAGCCCGCGAAGCAGGGCAAGCCCGTCACGGCCGAGGACCAGCGGGCCACGGACATGGCGTGGCTGCGCCAGCTCGTCGACTGGCAGCGCGAGACGGCCGACCCGAGCGAGTTCCTCGACTCGCTGCGCTACGAGATCGGCGGCGCGGAGGTCTACGTCTTCACGCCCAAGGGCGAGGTCATGGCACTGCCTGCCGGCGCGACGCCGGTCGACTTCGCCTACTCGGTGCACACCGAGGTCGGCCACCGCACGATGGGCGCGCGCGTCAACGGTCGCCTCGTGCCGCTCGACTCGCAGCTCCAGAACGGCGACGTCGTCGACATCCTCACCTCCAAGGCCGAGTCCGCGGGCCCCAGCCGCGACTGGCTCGCGTTCGTGAAGTCGGCCCGGGCGCGCAACAAGATCCGTGCCTGGTTCACCAAGGAGCGTCGCGAGGAGGCCATCGAGCACGGCCGCGACGCCATCACGAAGGCGATGCGCAAGCAGAACCTGCCGATCCAGCGCCTGCTCTCGCACGAGGCGCTCGTCGGGCTCGCCACCGAGCTGCGGTTCGCGGACGTCTCCGCGCTGTACGCCGCGGTGGGTGAGGGGCACGTCTCCGCGCCGCACGTCGTCGACCTGCTCGTGAAGTCGCTCGGGGGCGCGGACGGCACCGAGGAGGACACCGCCGAGGCGGCCGTCCCGGGCGTCGCGACGACGTCACGGCGCACCCGCACGGGCGACCCCGGCGTCGTCGTGCGCGGCGTGAGCGACATCTGGGTCAAGCTCGCCAAGTGCTGCACCCCGGTGCCGGGCGACGAGATCATCGGGTTCGTCACCCGCGGCGCCGGCGTGTCCGTGCACCGCGCCGACTGCGCGAACGTCGAGGGCCTGCGCCAGCAGCCGGAGCGCATCGTGGACGTGTCCTGGTCCGCGGGGAGCACGACCTCGTTCCTGGTACAGATCCAGGTCGAGGCGCTCGACCGGTCGCGCCTGCTCTCGGACATCACGCGCGTGCTGTCCGACAACCACGTCAACATCCTGTCGGCGACCGTCTCGACGACGCAGGACCGCATCGCGATGTCCCGGTACGTCTTCGAGATGGCCGAGCCCGCCCACCTGCAGCAGGTGCTGTCGGCCGTGCGCAAGGTCGACGGCGTGTTCGACGTCTACCGCATCACGGGTGCCAAGGCCGCGACGGAACCGCACCTGCCGCCCCTGTAACGCTCCCGCGGCGGTTGAGCCGGGTCGAAACCGCGCAGCGGTGGCAGCATCGACCCATGGCCCTGCCGCTGACGCCACCGATCCTGCCCATGCTGGCCAAGTCGGTCGCGACCGTGCCCGACCAGCCCGACGCCGACGGCCCGGCGTGGGACTACGAACCCAAATGGGACGGGTTCCGCGCGATCGTCTACCGCGACGGCGACGACGTGCGCATCGACTCGCGCAACGCGCGGCCCATGCAGCGGTACTTCCCCGAGGTGGTGGAGGCCGTCAAGGCCGCCCTGCCACCGCGCTGCGTCGTCGACGGCGAGATCGTCGTCGCGCGGCCGGGCGACGGCCGCGCCGCGCTCGACTTCGACACGCTCTCGCAGCGCATCCACCCCGCCGCGTCACGGGTGGCGATGCTCGCGGAGACCGTGCCGGCGAGCCTCGTCGTGTTCGACGTCCTCGCGCTCGACGACGACGACCTCACCTCCCGGCCGCTGCGCGACCGGCTCGAGACGCTCGACTCCCTCGGCCTGGCCGGACCTCAGGTGTTCGCCACCCCGCGCACCACCGACCCCGCCGTCGCCCGCGAGTGGTTCGAGCAGTTCGAAGGTGCCGGCCTCGACGGCGTCGTCGCCAAGCCGCTCGACGGCACCTACCAGCCCGACAAGCGGGCCATGCTCAAGATCAAGCACGCCCGTACCGCCGACGTCGTCCTCGCGGGGTACCGCCTGCACAAGACGTCGACGGCGTCCAAGCCGCTGCTCGGCTCGCTGCTGCTGGGCCTGTACGACGACGCCGGCCAGCTTCAGTTCGTGGGCGTCGCGGCGTCGTTCCCGGCCGCCCGGCGGGCGGCGCTCGTCGAGGAGCTCGCCGACCTCGTCGTCGAGCCGGGCACGCCCGAGCACGAGGCGCACCCGTGGGCCGACTGGTCGGACCCCGCCGTGGCGGACGGCAGCGCGGGGGAGCGGCGCCCCGGAGCCCAGTCCCGGTGGAGCGCGGGCAAGGACCTGTCGTTCACGCCGCTGCGCGTCGAGCGCGTGCTCGAGGTCGGGTACGACCACATGGAGGGCAGCCGGTTCCGCCACACGTCGCAGTTCAAGCGGTGGCGACCGGACCGGGACCCGGCCTCGTGCACCTACGCGCAGCTCGAGGAGCCGGTCGGCTACGACCTCGGCTCGCTCCTGCCGGGGGCGCCAGGGACGGTCTGACCGCGCGCACGGACCGGGCCCGTCGTGCGGAGACCCGGCCCGGCAACCGGCGGGGGTCTCACGTCTCGATGCGGTTGCCGTCCTCGTCCCAGTGCGCGGCGACCTTCTTGCTGGGCTGCACCCGTGGCGGCTCGCCGGGCATCTTCGGGTAGTCGGGCGGGAAGTTCAGCTCGCCGCCCGGCAGGGACTCCCACAGGGCGAGCAGCGGGGCGATGTCGTGGGCGACGTCGTCGATCTGCTCCCACGGGTCGCCGTCGGCGAGGTGGTCCGGCACCGTCGTCAGGTTGAGATCCCGCGGGTCCTCGAGCTCGGCCAGCGCCGACCACGTCAGCGGCGTGCTCACGGGCGCCCCGGGCCGTGGTCGCAGGCTCCACGCGCCCGCGACGGTGCGGTCGCGCAGGTTCTGGTTGAAGTCGATGAAGACCGACCCCTCGGGGCGGTCCTCCTTCCACCACTGCGTCGTCACGGTCCCGTCGCGGCGCTCGAGCTCACGGCCGAGCCCGATGGCGGCGTGCCGGACGTCGTCGAAGGACCACTGCGGCCGGATACGGACGTACACGTGGACGCCGCGGTTCCCCGACGTCTTCGCGAACGCGCGGATGCCCAGCTCGCGCAGCAGCTCGTCCGTGAGCGCGGCGACCCGTCGTGCGTCGGCGAACGTCGCCCCCGGCTGCGGGTCGAGGTCGATGCGCAGCTCGTCCGGGTGCTCCACGTCGCCCGACCGCACCGCCCACGGGTGGAACGTCAAGGTGCCCATGTGGGCGGCCCACACGGCCGCCGCCGGCTCGCTGATGCACAGCTCGTCGATGGGTCGACCGTTCGGCGTCGTGACCCGGGTCGTCACGATCCATTCCGGGGCGCCCTTCGGCAGCCGCTTGGAGTAGAACCCGTCGCCGGTCTGCTGGCCGGTCGAGCTCACCGAGAGCTTCATCCCCTCCCGCCAGCCGCCGGGCCAGCGTTCGAGCGCGACAGGGCGGTCACCGTTCGCGCGCATGAACCCGGGCGCGACCTTGGCGAAGTACTCGCAGACCTCGAGCTTGGTGATCGGGGGCGTCCGGTCGGTCGCCTCGTAGACGACGCGATCGGGACTGGAGACGCGGACCTCGCGGTCCCCGACGGCGACGAGCACAGCAGCGGGCTTGGCCATGAGGCCAACCTAAGCGGACATCGCCTCGCCCAGCACGAGACGTGCCCGCGGCCGCCCCGGAACCCGCGTGCGGCGTTCGAGGGACCGAGCGGCCGCCGCGAGATCGGTGCCCGCCGCGCGCAGGTCGGCAAGCAGCGGCACGGCGACGTCGGGCGCCAGCCGCAGGGCGAGCTCGACGGCGGTGCGCTCGGGCGTGGTGACCGGCACGCCTCCCAGCAGCACCGAGTCCGCGACGAGCCCGGGGAACGACCAGACCGCGGTGAACGCCCACACGTCGGGGCGGTGCGTCCCCGGCCGGTGCGCGACGTACAGCAGCTCCGGCATCCGCCCGCCGCAGTACACCCAGACCGCCGTCGGCCCGGTGAGGACGGCATGCGCAGGCACGCGGGGCGCGAGCGCCGCGGCCCGCGTGCTCGCGGTCACCGGGGTCCGGGCGGAGACGGCGGCGTCGTCGGCCACCACACGCAGGACGCCGTCGCGCACCAGGACGTCCCAGGCGACACGCCCGCCGACGTCGGGCGGACGCACGAGCACCGGACGCTCGCGGGGCGGCGCGAGAAGGGCCGACACGGTCGCGGGCACCGGCCGACCCGTGACCCGCGACCCCCGAGGACGGCTGAGAACGACGGCGGGCTCCATGCCCCCGGACGCTAGCGGCGTACGCGGGGGCCTGGAGCCCGCCTGTGGACAGCGTCCGGTGTCAGCCTCGCGAGTCCTCGGCCGCGCGGGCGACCTGCTCGAGCCACGACCGCCGCGCGGCGAGAGCCGTCTCGAGCTCGCCGACCTTGCGCGAGTCACCCTTCGCCTTCGCGGCCGCGAGATCCGCCTCGAGGCCCTCGATCGCCGCCTCGAGCTGCGCGAGCGCACCCTCGGCACGCGCACGCTTCTCCGGGTTGGTGCGGGCGTACTGCGCCTGCTCGGCGTCGCGGACCGCCTGCTCGACGGCGCGGAGCCGGCCCTCGACGCGCTGCACGTCGCCGCGCGGGACCTTGCCCGCGGCCTCCCAACGCTCCTGGATGCCGCGCAGCGCCGCCTTGGTGGCCGCGAGGTCCTTGATCGGCAGGAGCGCCTCCGCCTCGACCAGGATCGCCTCCTTGACCACGAGGTTCTCCGCGTACTCCGCGTCGACGGCGGCGTTCTCGGCGTCACGAGCGGAGAAGAACGCGTCCTGCGCGGCACGGAACCGCGCCCACAGGGCGTCGTCGTCGCGGCGGGCGGCACGGCCGGCGGCCTTCCACTCCGTCATCAGGTCGCGGAAGGCTCCCGCCGTCGCGCCCCAGTCGGTGCTGGTCGACAGGGCCTCGGCGCGAGCGACGAGCGCCTCCTTGGCGGCCTTCGCCGCCGAGTTGCGCTGCTCGAGCTCGGCGAAGTAGTGCCGGCGCTCGCGGTCGAACGCGGTGCGGGCGTGGCTGAACCGCTTCCAGAGGGACTCCTCCGTGCTGCGGTCGATGCGCGGGCCCGAACGCTGCGCGTCCTTCCACTGCTCGAGCAGGCTGCGCAGCTCCTCGCCCGCGGGACGCCACTGCATGCGCTGCGGGTCCGTCGCCGCGATCTTCTCCGCGGCCTCCACGATCGCCGTCCGCGCGGTGATGGCCTCGGCCTTCGCGGCCGCGCGGGCGGCCTCGAGCGCGGCACGCCGCTCGGCGGCGACGGTGCCGAGGGATGCGACGCGGTCACGGAGCGCGTCGAGATCGCCGACGGCGGCGGGCTCGGCCGTCTCCTCACCGAGCTTGGCGAGGGTCTGGTCGATCTCCTTGACCGACAGGTCGGCGCTCGACAGGCGGGTCTCGAAGAGGGTCACCTTGGCGACCAGGTCGAGGTAGCGGCGCACGTACAGGCTCATGGCCTCCGACGCCGGCACGTCCGGGAACTGGCCGACGACACGCTCGCCGGCTGCCTCGCGGACGTAGACGTTGCCCTCCTCGTCCACGCGGCCGAACGCCTCGGCGGCGGACACGGCCGCCGCGTCGAGCGCGGGCGGGACGACGACGGGCGCGGCGGGCGCGTCGGCGGCCGGAGCGGCCGGGCGACGCATCTGCGACGGCTTGGGCAGGCGCGAGGGCTTGGGGGCCCGCGGGCGCGGGGCGGGCGCGGCGGCGGGAGCCTCGGCGCGCGCCTCCGGCCCGGCCGGTGCCTCGGCCTCGGGCGTGGTCTCGGCCTCGGGCGTGGTCTCGGCCTCGGTCTCGGCCTCGACGGGAGCCTCGGCCGGCTCGGGGGTCGCAGCCGGAGCCTCGCCGGGCTCCTCGGCGGCTTCCACCGCGTCCTCGTCCGGCGCGTCCTGCGTCGCCGCGTCCGCCTCGGCCGGCGCCTCGGCAGCCGCTGCCTCCTCGGCGGCGGGCGCCTCGGGGGCGTCAGGAGTCTCGGCCGTCACGCTCTCGGTGGCCTTCTCGACGACGTCCTCGCCGGGCGTGTCGTTCGTTCCGGTGACGTGATCGCTCACTGGGTCTCAACTCCTTCGATGGTGACCGGGGTGGCAGGGCGGCCGTCGGAGGCCCCGCCTTCCACGCCCGCGTCAGCGACTGCCTGGACGACGTCCAGGCCATGGGTGATCCGCCCGAACACGGTGTAGCCACCGGCGGCGTCGGACTGGATGGTGGAATCCTGGTACACCAGGAAGAACTGGGAGCCCATCGACGCGCCGTCGCCCGGCCGTCGGGCCATGGCGAGCGTCCCTGCCGGGTAGACGTTGTCGGCGGGCGCGTTCTCGATCGGGCCGAACGAGTAGCCGGGCCCACCGGTCCCGTCACCGTTCGGGTCGCCGCACTGCAGCACGTAGATGCCCCCCGTCGTCAGGCGGTGGCAGGAGATCCCGTCGAAGAAGCCCTTCTGGGCGAGCGTGACGAAGCTCGCCACGGCCTGCGGCGCGGCGTCACCGAAGAGCTCGAGGGTGATGTCGCCGACGGAGGTCGTCATCGTCGAGGTCCACGTGCGGTCCTCGGCGACCGAGGGGTCGGGCACGTCGCCGGAGGTCTGCGGCGTCGTGGGCGGGGCGCCGTCGTCGGTGAGGACGGCGACCAGGCCGCCGGCGACGAGCGCGAGCACCACACCGATGACCGCGAACGCGGCGATGCGCTGCTTCCGGGCGCGGGCTGCCGCCTGCTTCGCCTCCCACTTCGCCTGGCGCTTGCGTGCGGCCTCGCGTTCACGCTGGGTCGCTGCCACCCACGATCCTCCTGGGTCTGGTCTCCGGGTCGCCTCCTGTGTCGAGGCACGTGCGGGGGACAGTCTAGGCACCGGCTGGCTCCGTCGTACCGCGCGACGACCTGCGCAGCGGCTGATTTCGCACGGTGGGTCACCTCCGGGGCTACGGTGACCGGGTGCTGGTCACCCTGGTCGTCGCCCCCGTGTTCGCCACCAACTGCTGTGTCGTCGTCGCCGACGACGGTCGCCCGGGCGCCGACGCGGTCGTCGTCGACGCGGGTGCGGGCGTGGCGGACACCGTGACGCGGCTCGTCCAGGAGCGCGGCTGGACCGTCCGCGCCGTGCTCGCCACGCACGGCCACGTCGACCACACGTGGGACGCCGCCGCGCTGTGCGAGGCCTTCGACGTCCCGATGCGCATCCACGCGGCCGACGCGTACCGGCTCGCGGACCCCTTCGGCACGTTGGGCCTGACGCGCGGCGGGGTGAGCGACGCCCTGCGCCAGGCGATCCAGGGGCTGGGCCTGGAGGCGGAGGACTACCGCGCACCGGCCGACGTCGTGCCGTTCGACGCCGCGGGCGACGACGGCGAGGGGCACCTCGTCGCGGGCGACCTGAGGCTGCGCGTCATCCCGGCACCTGGCCACACCGAGGGCGCGACGCTGTACGAGGTGGACGGCGTCCTGCTCGCCGGGGACGTGCTCTTCGCGGGCGGGATCGGGCGCACCGACCTGCCCGGCGGCGACGACGCGGCGATGCGCGCGACGCTGCGCGACGTCGTCGGACGACTCGACCCGACACTCGAGGTGGTGCCCGGCCACGGGCCGACCACGTCGGTGGGACGTGAAATGGCCACGAACCCCTACCTGTGATCTGGGAGAATCGAGCCCATGGCTCGTATCGCCCCTCTCTCCGGCTTCCCCGAATGGCTCCCTGACGGTCGCGTCGTGGAGCAGCACGTCCTCGACACGCTGCGCCGCACGTTCGAGCTGCACGGGTTCGCGGGGATCGAGACGCGGGCCGTCGAGCCGCTCGACCAGCTCCTGCGCAAGGGGGAGACCTCCAAGGAGGTCTACGTGCTGCGCCGCCTGCAGGCGGACCCCAGCGCGCCCGACAACGACAAGCAGCTCGGCCTGCACTTCGACCTGACCGTCCCGTTCGCGCGGTACGTGCTCGAGAACGCCGGCAAGCTCGCCTTCCCCTTCAAGCGTTTCCAGATCCAGAAGGTGTGGCGCGGGGAGCGCCCGCAGGACGGCCGGTTCCGTGAGTTCGCGCAGGCGGACATCGACGTCGTCGGCGCGGGCGAGCTCCCGTACCACTTCGAGGTCGAGCTGCCGCTCGTCATGGCGGAGGCGCTCGGCAGGCTCGCCGACGTCGGCCTGCCGCCCGTGCGGATCCTCGTCAACAACCGCAAGGTCGCCGAGGGCTTCTATCGCGGCCTGGGCCTCGATGACGTCGAGGGCGTGCTGCGCAACATCGACAAGCTCGACAAGATCGGCCCGGACGCCGTCGCGGCGCTGCTGGAGGCCGAGTGCGGGGCGACGCCCGAGCAGGCCAAGGCGTGCCTCGAGCTCGCGGGCATCTCCGGCTCGGACGTCTCCGTCGTCGACGCCGTGCGCGCCCTGGCCGAGGCGTACGGGGCGACGACCGAGCTGCTGGAGACCGGCCTGGCCGAGCTCGGCGCTCTCGTCGAGGCCGCGGCGGTACGCGCGCCCGGCGTCGTCGTCGCGGACCTGAAGATCGCCCGGGGCCTCGACTACTACACGGGTTCGGTGTACGAGACCGTGCTGGTCGGCCACGAGGGCCTCGGCTCGATCTGCTCCGGCGGGCGCTACGACACGCTCGCCTCGGACGGCAAGAACACCTACCCGGGCGTGGGCCTGTCGATCGGCGTCTCGCGCCTCGTGTCCCGCCTGCTGTCCGCAGGGCTGGTCCGCGCCACGCGCGGCGTGCCGACGGCGGTGCTCGTCGCGGTCAACACCGAGGCGGAGCGGGCCGCGTCGGACGCCGTCGCCGCCCAGCTCCGCGCGCGAGGCATCCCCGTCGACGTCGCGCCCAAGGCGGCGAAGTTCGGCAAGCAGATCCAGTTCGCCGACCGCCGCGGCATCCCGTTCGTCTGGTTCCCGGGCGAGGACGGAGCGGCGGGCTCGGTCAAGGACATCCGGTCCGGCGAGCAGGTCGACGCCGACGCGGCGACCTGGGAGCCGCCCGCGCAGGACTGGTGGCCGCGCGTCGTCCCCGCCGAGTGACGGCGACGCCGTCGGCGCCCCGGCCCGCCCGGGGGTAGCGCTCGGGCGGACCGTTCACGTTTCCCCGCGGGCGCGGGCACCACGCGACAACGCGCCGGTCCGCCCGCGCCGTCGCGGTTAGCGTGGAGGGACGACGAAACCTGACGGCGCGAGGGAGGCGGCGTGACCCTCGACCTCGTACGCCGTGCGCGCCACCGCACCGTGGCGTTCCCCGGGCGCGGCACGAACCAGGACGGCATCGTCTTCGCCCTCCTCGTGGCCGTGTGCGTGGGCGCCGTCGCCCTCGGCGTCGCCCTCGACACGCCGGCCGAGCTGCTGGCGGGCACGGCGACGATCCTCACCTCGCCCAGCGGGCTGCTGACCGACTACATGGCCATCGCGTCGGTCGGCGCGACCCTGCTCAACGCGGGGGTGCTGACCCTCCTGAGCGTGGTCTATGTGCGCGTCAAGAGGGTCGGGTTCTCGGGCCCGGTGATCGCGGGCCTGTTCACCGTCTTCGGCTTCGCCCTGTTCGGCAAGAACCTGCTCAACTCCATCCCGATCACCCTCGGCGTCCTGCTCTACGCCCGGCTCGTCGGCAAGAAGCTGTCCGACTACACGGCCGTGAGCCTCTTTGCGACGGCGCTCGCGCCCGCCGTGAGCCTCATGATCTTCGGCAAGGGCCTGCCCCTGTGGCTCGGCATCCCCCTCGGGATGGTCGTCGGGGTGCTGATCGGTGCCGCCATCCCGCCGCTGGCCGACTACGTCATCCGCTTCCACCACGGCCTCGTCCTGTACAACATCGGCTTCGCGGCGGGCATCGTCGGCATGGTCATGGTCGCGCTGATGAACCTCGTCGGCTACGACGTCGTCGAGGTCTACCACGTCTCGTCCGGGAACACCCCGACGCTCGCGACCGCGACGCTCGTCCTGTGCCTGGCGCTGTTCGTCGCCGGCTTCGTGCTCAACGACCGGTCGACCGGTGGCCTGCGCGCCTTCCTCCGCCGCTCGGGACGGACCCCGTCCGACTTCGTCGCCCAGGAGGGCCTCGGGCGCACCCTGATGAACATGGGCGTCATGGGCGCGCTCGCCGTCGGTTACGTCGCCGCGGTGGGCGGCGAGCTCAACGGGCCCGTGCTCGGCGGCGTCTTCACCGTCATCGGCTTCTCCGCGTTCGGCAAGCACCCGCGCAACGCCGTGCCCGTCCTGCTCGGCGTCGCGCTCGCCGCGACCGTCACGGGCGCCGACCTCAGCTCGACGACCATGCTGCTCGCCGCCCTGTTCGGCACCACGCTCGCGCCCGTCGCCGGCGTGTACGGGTTCGGGTACGGCGTCGTCGCCGGGTTCCTCCACCTCGCGCTCGTCGCGAACGTCGGGTTCCTGCACGGGGGGCTCAACCTCTACAGCAACGGGTTCTCGGCCGGGTTCGTCGCGCTCGTGCTCATCCCGTTCTTCAACGCGATCCTGCACATCCGGGGCAAGGGCTCGCGCGCCGTCGAGGTCGAGTGGCGGCCCGCGCTGGGCGCGGCGTCGTCCGAGTAAACTCCGCGGAGGGCGCATCACGCCCCGCCCACCCTGCACCAGTAAGGAAGGACCCCTCCGTGCTCCGCACCCATACGGCCGGCTCACTGCGGGCCGAGCACATCGGTCAGACCGTCACCCTCACGGGCTGGGTCGACCGCCGCCGCGATCACGGAGGAGTGGCCTTCATCGACCTGCGCGACGCCTCGGGCATCGCCCAGGTCGTCATCCGCGACGAGTCGGTCGCCCACCCGCTGCGTGCCGAGTTCGTGCTCCAGGTCACCGGTGAGGTCGCCCGCCGCCCCGAGGGCAACGCGAACCCGAACCTCGCCACCGGCGAGATCGAGGTCATCGCCACCAAGGTCGTCACGCTCAACGAGTCCGCCCCGCTGCCGTTCCAGGTCTCGACGGCGCTCGCGGACACCGAGGTGATCGGCGAGGAGGCGCGTCTCGCGCACCGCTACCTCGACCTGCGTCGCCCGGCGCCGCAGCACGCCATGCGTCTGCGCGCGAAGGTCAACCAGGCCGCCCGCCGGGTGCTCGACGCCGAGGACTTCGTCGAGATCGAGACGCCGACGCTCACCCGTTCGACGCCCGAGGGCGCCCGCGACTTCCTGGTGCCCGCGCGCCTCGCGCCGGGCTCCTGGTACGCGCTGCCGCAGTCGCCGCAGCTGTTCAAGCAGCTCCTCATGGTCGGCGGCATGGAGCGCTACTACCAGATCGCCCGCTGCTACCGCGACGAGGACTTCCGCGCCGACCGCCAGCCGGAGTTCACGCAGCTCGACGTCGAGATGAGCTTCGTCGAGCAGGACGACGTCATCGAGCTCGCCGAGAAGGTGCTCGTCGCCCTCTGGGAGCTCATCGGGTACACCATCCCGACGCCGATCCCGCGCATGACGTTCGCCGACGCGATGCGCCTGTACGGCACCGACAAGCCCGACCTGCGCTTCGGCAACCCGCTCGTCGAGCTCACCGACTACTTCAAGGACACGCCGTTCCGCGTGTTCCAGGCCGAGTACGTCGGCGCCGTCGTCATGGCCGGCGGTGCCGACCAGCCGCGCCGCCAGTTCGACGCGTGGCAGGAGTGGGCCAAGCAGCGTGGTGCCAAGGGCCTCGCGTACGTGACGTTCGCCGAGGACGGCACGCTCGGCGGCCCGGTCGCCAAGAACCTGTCCGACGCCGAGCGTGCCGGGCTCGCCGAGGCCACCGGCGCCAAGCCGGGCGACGCGGTGTTCTTCGCTGCCGGCAAGACGTCGGACTCGCGCGCCCTGCTGGGCGCCGCCCGCCAGGAGATCGCCAAGCGCACCGGCCAGATCGACGATGACGCCTGGGCCTTCGTGTGGGTCGTCGACGCCCCGCTGTTCAAGCCCACGGGCCAGGACGACGACGTCGACCTCGGCCACTCCGCATGGACGGCCGTGCACCACGCCTTCACGTCCCCGAACCCGGAGTGGATCGACCGCTTCGAGGAGGACCCGGGCAACGCGCTCGCCTATGCCTACGACATCGTCTGCAACGGCAACGAGATCGGGGGCGGTTCGATCCGTATCCACCGCCGGGACGTGCAGGAGCGCGTGTTCGACGTCATGGGGATCGGCCATGAGGAGGCGCAGCAGAAGTTCGGCTTCCTGCTCGACGCGTTCGCGTTCGGCGCGCCGCCGCACGGCGGCATCGCGTTCGGCTGGGACCGCATCGTCGCGCTGCTGACCAAGTCGCCGTCGATCCGCGACGTCATCGCGTTCCCGAAGTCGGGTGGCGGCTACGACCCGCTGACGCAGGCGCCCGCCCCGATCACCGCGGAGCAGCGCAAGGAGGCCGGGGTCGACGCGAAGCCGGCCGAGAAGCCCGCCTTGGGCGACTCCGCGGCGTGAGCACCCACCACCCGGTGGTCGAGCGGCGGGACGGTTCCGGCGCGCTCGACCACCAGGGCGTCGTGGGCGTGCCCGGAGGCTGGGCCACGCACCCGCTGGTGGTCACCGAGGCGGCCCACCACGACTGGGACGTCCTCGCCGCATGGTCCAGCGACGAGGCGCTGCTGCTGCGGCTGCGCCGCAACGCGCTCGAGGAGCCGGGCGTGTCGCCCCACCCGGCCCTGTACGCCGTCGGGACGCCCGACGGCGCCGCCCGGCGGATCCTGGCCGCGGCGGCGGGCGACGACTGGCTCCCGGTCGGCCGCTCGACGACGCCGCGCGGCACCCGGGCGGCGCTGGCCGCGCTCGCGCCGGGCGCTGAGGTGCCCGCGCCCTTCGACGTGCCCGCCCAGAGCCACTGGGACTGGCTGAGCATCGACCGAACG
>CBINDH010000002.1:0-36639 GCA_966249365.1 uncultured Xylanimonas sp.
GCCCGGCGGGCCGGGCGGCCCGGCGTCGCCGGGCGGTCCCGCGGGGCCGGCCGGTCCGGCAGGACCTTCCGACCCGGGGGCGCCCGGCTCGCCCTCGGGTCCGAGGGGGCCGCGCGGCCCCTGCTCCCCGGGCGGACCGGTGCGACCCTGTGGGCCGCGAGGGCCGGGTGGGCCTGGCTCGCCGTCGTCGCCGGGCTGCCCGAGGATGACCTGCGACGGACGAGGCTCGGTCGGCTCATCGATGGGCGGCGGGCTGACGGGCCGCTCTCCGCTGGCCTCCAGGCGCGCGTTCGCCTCGTCGAGCCCAGCCTGGAGGGCTTCGATCTCCGCCGCCTGCCGTGTGCGCTCGGTCGCGCCTGAGGCGAGCTGATTGAGCACCCACAGCAAGACCACGGAGACGACGACCATGAACAGGACGAACGGGACGGCGCGCAAGGCGCCGCTGCGGCGGCTCATCACGGCCCACCCCCGCTCGCGACGATCCAGCCGACGACGGTCAGGATCACGGTGATGACGGTCCCGCCGCCCCACTTCACCGTTCCGCCGATGCGGTCCAGGCGGGCCTCGATCCGGGAGTCAGCCTTCTCGCGCTCGGTGGCCTCTTCGGTCACGGCGACCTTGCGCGCGGCGTTCACCTCCGCGACGCGGGTCTCCAGCTGCGTGTGGACCTTGGCCGACTCCTCGAACCGCCGGTCGATGCCCTCCTGGTCGGACTCGTACTCGGCGCGGCCGATGAGGTCCTTGCGCATGTCGCGCTGCTCCTGGCGCACCTCGACGATGGCGCGGTAGACCTCGCCGAGCGTCACCTCGTGATCGGGCATCAGGCCCCCTCCTTCATCATGCGGGGGCCACCCGCGATCCAGCCCACGTGCTGCCCGACCGCGACCACGACACCTGCGGCAGGACGGTGAGCGTGCACCGCGCCTCGGCCGAGGTGACACCGTCCACGGTCGCGGTCACCCCGACGACGACGGTGGACACGCCGGGCACGCCCGCGGTCGGCTTCTCGATGTCCGCGTTCCAGCGCGACGGGCCGGTGATCGTCGCCGAGCCGCCGTCGGCCGCGATCGGCAGCGACGGACCCGACACGCGGCGCCACGACCAGGTCGCCGAGCCGCCGGTCACCAGGTCGGCCTCGAGCTCGAGCAGCTCGCCCGGGCCGATCGTCGCGGCGGCCGGCAGCTCCACGGTGACCGCGCCGACGACGTCGAGCTCGGCGCCGTACACGCGCAGCACGGGCTGCACGGGGATCGCGACGTCGAGGCCGACCTCGTAGACGCGCAGCCGCTTTGCCTGCTCGGCATCGAGGCCCGCCTCGTACAGCCTCAGCGTGCTCACGATGCCACCGAGACCGAGATGCGCAGGTCACCCGGGTCCACGTTCGCGCCAGTCACCGCCGTCCCCGAGAGCGTGAAGTCGTAGTCGGTCGGGGTGCTGGTGACGGCCTGGGTCCACTGTTGCAGGACCGTGGTGCCGCGGCGCAGCTTCACGGTGGCGGTGGCCGAGCCGGTGTCGGTGGCCAGGCGGACCGTGAGCGTGCCCGAGGCGAGCGCACTGCGGGGCATGAGCCGGACGGTGACCTCCTGCGCGGTGCCGGTGATGTTGCCCGACTCCAGGTAGGTGCCGTCGTCGCTGTCGGCCAGGGCCTCGCCGTCGGTGTCGGCGTCTCCCTCGAGCGTCCACGTGCCGGTCTTGGCGGTGGCGTCCATCGGGACGGGCAGCGAGACGCCGGAGCCGGTGGACGGGACGCGCACCTCCGTCGTCGCGGAGCCCTCGGCGCCGTCGTCGTCGGTGGCGGTGTGCCGGACGATGTACAGCCGCGGTGCGGACTGTGTGGTGAACGACGGGCTGTTGGTGTTCCCGCCGGAGATCGTCGGGCCGCCGCTGGCCGGGTGGTCGAACGTGGTCGACCGGCTCGCGATCGTGCCGTCGAGGTCCACCACGGAGAACGCTAGGGTGGCCGTCTCGCTCGCGCCGAGGGTCTGCGCGGGCCCGGCGGTCACCTCGGGCGCCTCGTTCACGAGGACGTACGGACCGATGAAGGTGGTGCGGCCGTCGTCCATCTGGACCGAGTCGAAGTAGTGCGTTCCGGAGAAGACCGTGAGGTTTGGGTTGCCGAGGTCGATGGTCGCGGCGGCCGCCGTCCCGAGGTTTCCCCCGGTGACCGCCGCGCTGTCGATCGGGGTGGTGCTGTCCCCGTTGTAGACCTCGAGCGTGGCCGTCCCCGCCGCCGAGCCCCCGGAGTTGTCCCAGTGGCACTCGATGCGGTTCCACCGGTCGATCTCCCACGCCCCTGAGGAGGTCGAGCCGAGCACTCCGCCGGAGGAGTCCTTGATCTGGACAGCCCCCGTACCGGAGATGCCGATGCGGAAGAGCTGACCGCTGGCGTGCCTAACGCTGATGATGTCCATCGTCGTCAGCGTGCCCGCGTAGTGGTACAAGGAGATGGCGCCTGCCGCTGCGGCGGCGGGGAACGGGAGGCGCAGCACGCACGAACCCGCCCCCCCGCCGACCAGGCGGGCCGACGTATCCCCTGCGTGCGCCGGGGTGTCAGTCGAGGTGATCGAACCCCCCGTCCCCGGGTTGACCAGCGTCGCGGCCACGGCGTCGGAGGAGATGACGTTGCTCGTGTTCAGTGTCGAGCCGGACGGGGTGACGTCGAGCAGCCATCGGCGAAGCGTCATGGCCTACCTCCTAGAAGGTCGCTACGGGTGCGGGAAGGATGGGGCCGACCCTCTTGAGGCCGCGCGGGACGCCCATCAGGGTGGTGATCTCCTCGGGCAGCTCGTCGGCGATCGAGTCGTCCGGCGCACTGTTGCCCTGGTGGTTGGTGCCGAGCTTGTTGCCTCGGACGCCGACCGTGCTGGGCGACGCCGCCAGGGCGGGCAGCGTGTTGAACGACGTGCGCCACCCGTTCTCGGCGATGCCGAGCTGGACCATCGACCCTGGGGGCGCCGGCCGGAACCAGTTGCCCGCGATGCGGTCGATGAAGTCCCAGCCGAGCATGAGAGGCGTGCCCGAGGGCGGGTCGTGGTAGGCGATGAGCTGGAGCCCGCCCTGCCCGATCTCGTTGTTCAGCACGCCCGTGCCGAAGCCGACCCAGGGCACCACGTAGGGGTCGCCGAGGTAGCCGCTCTGGTAGTTCTGCCCCTGCCAGCGGCCGCCCGGGTTGCGCCGGTCGTCCTGCTGCAGGTAGATCGCCACCGATGAGTAGGCCTCGAACTTGCAGTTGGCGATGTTCGTCCAGCCCGCGTCGAGGAACTTGATGCTGAACTTCGTGTTCCGGACCCGGCAGTTTACGAACCAGGACTTGTGCTGGACGCCGTTGTAGAGCCCGCCGTCGGATAGCTCGGAGTGGATCCCGAGGTCCATCATGGGCGCCGACATGACGGTGGCGCCGTCCACGTCGAGGTTGATGACCACCGACTTCGTGACCGACACGTCCAGCCAGAACCCGATCACGTTCGGCACGTCCTGGATGATGCCGTCCTTGACGAGCAGCCCCTCGGTGCGGGTGATCTTGATGCCTGCCGTGTGCGGCTGGCCGCGCCACAAGGAGCGGTTGCAGCGCCGGATGACGAACCGCTCCATGCGGAAGCCGTTCGCTGTGGTGACCTGGATGCCCGCCGCGCCACAGTCCTGCACGGTGATGTTGCGCAGGGTGATCGTGCGTGCGGTGTTCAGGCCGGTGTGCCCGGAGTCCTGGAAGACGCAGTTCTCCACGATCGACCCCTGTGAGGACCCGCCGAAGTAGACCAGGGAGGACAGTCCCTCCTGGACCACGGGGGAGTAGCGGCGGAACCCGATGCCGTACAGGCGAACCTGGGCGGAGATGACCATGGCGTTGTTCAGGTCGGCAACGCGCACCTCCTTGCCGGAGGGGCTGGTGCCGAGCGTGATCGTGTGCGCGGACCGGTTCACGGAGAACTGCCCGGCGCTCGGGGTGGCCCCGTCGGCGATCTGCTTCTGCGCGACGCCGTCGATCCAGACCTGCTCGGGCAGGTTGCCGTACGGGTCGGTCGTCAGCGGGAAGCCCGTGGTGGAGATCGGCGACCAGTTCGGCCCCAGCGTCGCGGTGTACGGGCCCGAGCCGGTCCACGAGGTGTACTGCGTGGAGCCGTCCAGCCACACCTCCTCGCCGGGGTACGCCTGGATCGTGACCGCCTTCGTCACGCTCAGCGACTCGTGGTAGGAGCCCTCGCGCAGCACGATCGTGGCGCCCGTGGAGGCCGCCGACAGGGCGCCGCCGAGCGTCCGCTTCGGTGCACCGATGGTGCCCGCGGCGGCGTCGCTGCCCGAGGGGTCCACGAACAGCACTTGCCCGGTGTCCGGCACGCCGTAGTGCGCCTCGCCGACCGGCAGCGAGCCCGCCTTCACCGGGTCCGGCGCGATCCAGCCGGCCGGGCCGATGACCAGCGGCTCGCGGCCCGGCGCGACGAACGCCTGCTGCGCCGAGTCGAACGTGTAGACGACCCCCGGGACCGGCGCCGTCATGCGAGCCCGCCGTTGTAGGCGTAGTCCAGCGGCACCTGGTCCGCGCCGTTGCCCACCCACGACGGCACCGACGACGGCGCCACGGGGCCACGCGCCTCGATCAGCAGCACGCCCGCGGGCTTCGTGCTCGGCAGCGCGGGGTAGGCGCCCGAGCGGTAGATCCACGCCATGATCGAGCCGCCACCGGAGCCGCCGCCGTTGGCCGCGATGCGCGCGTCGGCGATCGAGGCGGCCTGCGCCTGGTCCACGTACTGCGAGTGCGTGTGGTTGCCGGGCGCTGCGGTCGTCGCTGTCGCGCCCAGCGCGAGGTTCGAGGTGCCGTTGCCGGTACCGGCGCCGATGAGCTGGCGGATCTCCTGCGCGGTCGCCGAGCCGAGGATCTGCCGGGCCAGGGCGGAGGCGTCGGAGATCTCCGAGCGCGTATGCGAGTGCCCCGACGGGGGGAACGTGTCCGGCCGGTCGGTCAGGCTGCCCCACGTGACGCTTCCGCCGCCCGACCCGCTGCCGGTGTCGACCGTCACGTGCCCGGTCTGCCCGTTGACGGACAGGACACTTCCCGGCTCGTACTCCTGGACGAGTGCGAGGGCGGCCTCGGCGGCGCCCCGCGCGTCCATCACGGTCTGGCGCAGGACCTCCTCGAAGTCGATCGGTCCACGCTGGCCCGATCCTGCGTCGTACCAGTCCAGGTAGACCGTCTCTGGCGTGTCGGTGTCGATGTAGAAGGTCGGCGTCGAGATCGCGGCCGTCACTGTGACGAGGGAGCCCGCGATCGGGTCCCCGGCGCCGTCGTAGATCGGGTACGGCGTCGTGGTGTTGCGCGCCACCACCTGCACCTGCTGCCCCACCAGGGCCTTGTTCGGCTCGTAGGTGTTCGCGTCGAGCACCTGCTTGGGGTAGATCGCGTACATGCGTCATGCCTCCCTGTGAGGGTCGGTGGAGGAGGTCGCGCGGGCGGGCCCGGTCAGCGGTCCCACCAGCCCTCGAGGGTCAGGGTGTCCGACTCGCCGTCGGGGCCGATGGTGATCCCGGGCGCCATCCAGTTGAGGTAGATCCGGCCGTCGGACGGGTCGATGTAGCCCGTGGCGGCCAGGGAGTCGTGCCCACCGGTCGTCGTCTTCACGCGCCCGTGGAGCTGCACCACACAGCCCGCGGGCGGCCTGTCGTCGCCGTGCAGGGTCGCTACCCACACGTCCGCGACGTTCCCCGTGGAGGAGTTCGAGGTGATGTTCCCCGACGCGCGCCGGGACACCAGGTGCAGCCAGCGCCCCCCGTCCAGGCGACGGGTCAGGCGACAGGACCCCTGCCGCTGCCAGTTGCTGCCCGAGCCCGCGGTCGAGTCGTTGCCCGTCAGGGTCGTCTTCGGGCGGGCCTCCACGACCCAGTCCGGCGAGCTGCCGACGAGGTCGTAGCGGTAGGCCACGTCGCCACGCGTCGCGCGGTCGCCGAGCGAGGCGGCGGGCATCGACCCGCCCGACGGCACCAGGTAGTGGTGACCGATCCGCGGGCGCAGGTCGGTCACGATCGCCTGGTTCAGGGACTCGCCCTCGCGCCGGCGGACCGCGTACAGCGGCAGGTCGCGCACGCCGTCGGGGTCGTAGGTCGGCGCGGGGAGCGCGGTGGACCCCTCGGTGCCAGGCACGCGGTCCAGTCGCACGGGGCCTGGCTCGCCAGTGAACGTGGTCAGGTCCAGGCGCGCCACGATCAGGTCCGTGCGGCCGTTCGTCCCGCCGCCGGACGACGCGGGGATGTCCAGCGACTGGGTTGCGCCCTGGGCTACCTCGAGGCCGTACCCGTCGACCACGAGCCGCGAGGGCTGCGTCGCCGAGCCGAGCTCGGCCGTGGCGCCCTCCGCGGGCAGGGTCAGGTTGAACGCGGAGCCGTCGGCGTCGCAGACGACGCCTGTGCGCCCCGCGAACGCGGCACGCCAGCCGCGGTCAGTGAAGATCTCCAGGAAGGCTGGCTCGGAGATTGCGGCGTCGGTCGCCATCAGCGACTCCTCTCGATCATGGCCATGCGCTTGAGCAGCCGGTTCAGGCGTGCCGCTTCCTTGGTGGACCGCAGCTCGACGCCGGGCGTGCCGACGACCAGCTGCGGGTCGCTGGGCTGGCCGTTCTCCACGTGGGTGTGGACCTCGCGGATCGTGTTGTCCGCGACAGTGCCGGGCAGGTCGGGCAGCACGACGCCGACCTTGTAGCCGACGTGGAAGTCGCGGCGGTACCGGGTGTCCGGCCCCTGCGCGACGGTGAACTGCACGCCGGTGGGAGTGGCGCCCTCCTCCAGCTCCTCCGTCAGCGCGTCGAGGATCTCGTCCACGTCGTCGGTCTGGCGCTGGTCGACCAGGCGCTCCATCCGCACGCCCCACAGGGCCTTCGCGGCGGCGTCGTCCAGGCGGGTGACCTGGCGCTCGGTGAGCTCGCCCGCGGAGAACGCGATGGCGTCGGTCACCTCGGGGTCGCTGATCGAGTAGCCGAACGTGGTGACGTACCCGGTGGCCGCGGCGATGTCGGGCGTGCCGAAGATGATGTTCTCCGAGACGTCCTCGACGTCGTCGATCACCATGAGGAGCCGCGGCGTGCCAGTGGACTCGTCGTGCACGATGCGCACGCGCCCCCAGCCCTCGGCCAGAGACGCCACGAGGTCGCCGAGCACGTCCATGCGCGCCTTGCGGGTCGTGGTGCCGCCGCGGCCGGACGACGTCGGCAGCACGAGCCCGGCGAGCCGCCGTTCGGTGATCGGGGCGGCCGGGCCGATGTTGGCGCCGACGTAGCCGAGGATCAGCGCCTCGCGCGTGCCGGTGCGGGTGTCGTGCGAGACGTCGAAGGTCGACGGGGTGCTCGTGGGCTCGTGGGTCGGGTCGGGATAGCACAGGCGACCCCACATGGGCTTGCTGTCCTCGATGAACCCGATGGTCATCTTGTCCTCGAGCACACCGTCGTCGTTGTACTCGTAGAGGCGATCGATGGTCCGCACGCGCCCGGAGACGACCTGGTGCTCGTCGTCGTACAGCACGCACCCGGTGCCGGGCACGAACGTGCGCAGCGCGCGCGACGGCCCCTCCAGGACCCACGTGCTGGGCAGGTTGTGCCGCTCGGCGACGTCCAACGCCTTGTAGCCCGAGATCGGGTCGAGCGTGCGCCCCAGGTCCGCGTCGCGCGGGTGGATCGTCCAGGTCACCAGATCCCCCTGTGCAGTCCGCGCCACGTCAGCCGCAGCGCCGTCGCCGACGTCGCGCCGGGGGCGGAGACGTCCACCAGGGTCGTGCCGAGGCCGAACGGGACGAGGCGGGAGTCGAGCGAGAGCAGCCCGGCCGCGGGCTCGCCGTCGAGGCGGATGCTCTTGCGCCGCGGGTCGGTGACGATCCGCAGCGTCTGCCCGGCGTTGACGCCGTCCGGCACGCTGATGCGCAGGCCGGAGTCCGCCGTGATGAGCACGGAGTCGGCAGGGCCGGTGATCTCGACCGTGGGGTAGACCGGCACGGCGGAGGCCATGTTGATCGGCGTGCCCTCCCCAGCGACGGCCGAGGAGACCAGGTAGACCTCGCCCCAGATCCCGCCGAGGAACGGGGCGGTGTCCTTCTCGAGCACGTACTCCTTGGAGCGCTCCTCGCGGTCCTCGGCGAACGGCTGTGGGGCGATCAGGTCCAGCACGAGGTTCTGGCGGACCTGCGACGGCTGCCCGTCGCCCTCGAGCCCGCCGCGGTAGACGAGCCCGAGCTGACGCGTACCGCTCGCGGAACGGGCCACGAGCCGGAACGACCCGTCCGGGCCGACGCCGTTGGTGGGGTCGGTGATGTCGCGCAGGCGCTGGATCGCGGCCCACGTCTCGGCCCAGGAGTCCGTGCCCACCGTCAGGGGCAGGAGCACCTGGCGGGTCATGGTGGCGACGTCGGTGACCACCGACCCGGGCACGCTCGGGGCCGCGGCGGTGTAGACGTCCACCGGCGGGGTGCCCAGCCCGACGGCGCCGGAGCGCCACCGGACCGGGCCCGAGGAGAGCTCGAGCCGCTGCGACCCGTCCCAGGACTCCAGCCACATCAGGACGTCCGGGGCCCGAGGCGGGGTCGGGGTCGGGCCTGCCGCTGGCGAGACCAGCACGAAGAACGACATCGAGCCCCCCTCAGAGCTTGAGCAGCTCGGCGCGGCGCAGCGCGGTCACGACCGTCTGCCCCGTGACCTTGTCGCCGTGGTTGTGGATCACGGGCGCGTAGGTCGTGGACGCCGGCGCGGGGTTGTCGGGCCGCGCGAGGATCTGCGCGGTCTGCCCGGCCGGGATGACGGTGCCCGCCTGCGCGAACCGCACGAGCTCGGGCCCGTCCTCGCCGACCAGGTAGGTCTGGTCGGCCCAGACCGGGCCACCGGTGGCGCGCGTGTTGCCGCCCTGGCGCGACCCAGGCAGGCCCGAGGAGACGTGCCGGTCCCGCACGGTGATCGTGGCGTTGAGGCCGTTGATGTACTCCTGGACCGCACGCGCCTCGGCGTAGGCGTTGCCCGTGTCGGCCGCGACCTTGATCCGAGCGTGAAGGCTGTTGAGGAACTCGCGCGCCTCGCGGCCCTCCTTGCGCGCCTGGGTGGCGTCGCCGCGGATGTCCGTCTCGACCTTCTTGGGGATCAGGCCGTACTCCTTGGCCAGCGCCTCGGCCTGCGCCTTGGTGAGCCCCATGGCGCGCATCTGGTCGATGAACGCGTCCCGGGCCTGCGCCACGCGCTGGCGGACCTCCTTCTGCGACTCCCCGTTGGCCACGGCGGCGCGTGCCTGGTCGTACAGCGAGTCGCGCACCGCGCGCACCTGCTCGTCCAGGAGCCGGCCGGACTTCGTGGAGGTGTCGAACTGGCCGTCCAGCAGCCGGATCTTGACCTCGGAGCCGTCGGCGGCGTACCCGACTCCGGCGATCTCCTCGGCGAGCCGGTTGGTCGCGTCGGACAGCGCGGCGTTGTTGATCAGGCCCTCGCCGAGCCCGTTGAGCTTCTCCTGGGCGGGGTCGAGGCCGTTCTCGATCAGGTTGGTCCGGATCTGGTCGGCCGTTACCTCGGTTCCCTCGTCGAACTTCTTGAGGTTCTCGACAGCTCCGTCCGCCCACTCGCGGAACGCCTGGGACTCCTGGTCGCCGGGCAGCGCCTTGTCGACGGACACGGCCAGATCGGCCAGGCCGTCGATCAGCGGTCCGAGCGATCCACCGAAGTCGCCGATCGCCTCGATGCCTGCCGCCGTGCCCTCTACGATGGCGCGGCCGAAGTCGATGCCAGCGTTGGCGGCATCGAACAGGAACCGCACGACAGCCTCGCGGTTCTGGCTGACGAACTCGGCGAACCCCTCGATCTGGGGTGCGAACGCCTCGGCCAGCGCGCCCTTGATGCCGTCGGCGGCGACCTCGATGTTCCGCTGGGCGGAGGCGATCTTGCCCGCCGTGTTGTCGCCGAGCGTCGTCAGCGCGCGCTCGGCGGCGCCGTCGAGGTCGTTGAACTTCCGGGCCGCGGTGTCGAGGTCCATGGCGAACAGGGCCTCGCCGAGGTCCTCCGCCTGGGTGCCGAACAGGGCCACGGCCGCGGTGTTCCGCTTGACCGGGTCCTCGATCTCGCGCAGCGCGTCGAGGGTCTCGTTGAGCGCCTCGGTCGCGTCCGGACCGCCCTTGGCGATCTTGTCGGACATCTCCTCGGCGGACAGGCCGATCGCCTCGAAGCCGCTGGCGGTGAGCTCGGAGTCGTCGATCGCGCGGATCGAGAACTCCTTGAGCGCGTCGGCGGCCACGTCGGTGTCGCGGGCGCCGGCCTGGACCGCCTGCGACAGCAGACCGAGCGCCTCCGGCCCCTCGAGGCCGAGCTTGCGGAACTGGGTGCCGTACTCGTTGATCGTGTCGAGCCAGTCCTCGGACACGTTCAGCCCGGCCTGCTGGCCCTTGACGATGATGTCGAACGCGGCAGACGCGTCCTTTGCCAGCCCTGTACGCAGGAGCTGCTGCGCGGCCCGGGTGACCGCGGGGATCTCCTCGCCGAGGATGTCGGCGACCCCGGACAGGGACTGGATGACCTGCTGCGCGTCACGCTGCGTCGCCTCGGGGTCCAGGAGGCCCGACTGCACGGCGATCCGCGCGGTCTCCATGTTGGCCTCGATGGACTCACCGAAGTTCTGCGCGTACGCCTCACCCGCCGCGGCGCCGAGACGCGCCACGGTGGTGTCGTCGAGCCCCGTGGCCGCGGCGAGCCGGTCGGCGCGGACCTCGACGGCCAGGCCGTCCTGGAAGCCCTGGACGACAGCCTCGCCGGCGGCCTTCGCGATGCCGACCAGGGCGCCCGCGATGGGGATGGTGGCCAGGGCGCCGACGATCCCGGCGACCATGCTCTTGCCGGAGCGCTTGCCGCCGTCGTCGCCCGCCTCCTCGGCCTTCTCGCCGAGGTCCTCGAACGCCTCCTCGGCGCCCGTGGTGTCGGCGCCGACCTTGACCTCGGGGTCGAGCCCCTCCAGGCGCGTGGCCTCGTCGGCCACCTGGTCCTGCTTGCTCAGGGCCTGGGCGACGTTCGCGTCGACCTCGACGGTCGTGATCGTGCCGTCGATCTGCCGCTGCCGGGTCTCGACCCGGTCCGCCATCTGGTCGAAGTTCTTGGCGTCGCCGGTGAACCTGGACTCGAGCTCGGCAACGAGCATGCCGTCACCCCCCGAGGTTCTTGCGGAGCCGGGAGTCCGGCTCTCTCAGCAGCCCGAAGATGAGGCCGCGCAGGGCGGGCCAGGGCTGGTCGAAGATCTGGGCGGGCGGGATGTGGTAGATCGACGCGAGGTCGGCCACCACGAGGTGCCAGCGGGTCAGGATGTCCCACCAGTCGACGGCTCGCCCTGGTCCTTGCCCGCCTGCTTTCGCGACGCGCTCTGGCGGGGCTTCGTACCACTCGTAGAGGCCCGTCTCCGGGTCGTACCTGCCGCGCCCGTACGCGTCCCAGTCGGCCGCCGTGTCGAGCGCGCCTTCGCTTTTGGGCCCTGCTCACCGGCCGCCGACGACTCGAGGTAGCGCTTGGCCATCTCCTCGCCCTGGGTCCAGTAGATGGCCGCCACAGTGACCAGGCGGCTGCGGACCGGCAGGGGCAGGTCGTCGGCCTGCACGCGGGCCGCACCCTCCTCGCCGAGCACCATGACCTCGACGTCGTCGCCACCGAGCACGGCAGCGATGGCCTCGACGCGCTCCTCGCCGGCGGGCCTGGTGTAGGCCGCCAGGAGCGCGGCGCAGCGCATCCGCCGGGCGGGCCCTGGCGGGGGGACGGTGTAGGTCTTCCCCCGCCAGGGCACGACGAGCGCCGCCTCGGCCTCGACGGCCTCGAGGTGCTCGGTCAGTCCGGAGAGCTGCATCACTCAGCCGTGCCGCGGCCCGCGAACGGGTTGCTGGCCAGGCGCTCGGCCGGGCCCTTGCCGGTGAGCGTGACGGCCCAGCGCTCGAGCGAGCCGTCGTCGACCGGGGAGATCGCGACCGTAGCCTCGCCCTCCCAGGCGCCCTTGGGGTCGCCGACGCTGCCGGTGGCCGGGGCGTGGTAGAAGCGCACGCGCACGACGGCGGCCGAGCCGATCGCGTCGCCCTGGGCGGCGTCGAGCAGCGCGTACTCATCCACCAGCGCCTGCGTGCTGGTGACGCGCGCGGGGATGACGCGGAACGCCAGGGTCCAGTTCCACGCCGAGACGTCCTGGTTGGTCGAGCCGAGGTCGTCGTTCGTCTGGGCGTTGTCGAGCACGGGCGTGAAGGTCTTCACGACCTGGTCGGCGCGGCGGATGGTGAGCCATGCGCCGTCGCTCTCGTCCCCGCCGGTCGGGTCCCAGATGTCGATGAGGTGCTCGTACCGGCGGGCGTACTCGGCGCCGGCGGGAAGTGTGGAGTCGTACATAGGGGATCAGCCCTCCGGGGTGACGAGATAGTTCAGGGTCAGCTCGGTGCGGCGGTTGCCATCTGCGCCGAGAGGAAGCGGGCCGGATGCCCACTCGGACGTGAGCCCCTGTGTGCGGGGCATGCGGGCGAGCACGGCGTCGACCGCGTCGGCCAGGTCGTCGGCCGAGCTCGGGTTGCCGGCCGCGCCGCGGACGCGGACCTGCACCAGGCGCGGGCCGCGCTGGGGGTCGTTGCTGATGAGGCCGGTCCCGCCGTAGCGGGTGATCCCGACGGCGCGGTCCGGGCTGGTCCCGATCGGGCCGTAGAAGATGCCGACGGAGTTGGCCGGGTAGCTGCCCGTCGTGCTCCAGGTGCCGACGCCTGCGCCCGCGAGGATCTGCGCGAGGGTCACGATCAGCTCGGAGTCCTTCACGGATCACCCCCTGCTTCTCTGTGCGCGCGGGCGAGCGGGTGCGACCATCGGGGCATGACGAAGACTCGACGCGCCCAGATCGCCGTTGTGGCGGCCCTGGTGGTGGCGCTGGTCGCGTCGGTCGCGGCCGGCGCGTTCCGCACGTGGACGATGTGGGACTACGTGGGCTGGTGGGTGCTGCTGCCGATCGCGGTCATGGGCCCGATCGTGCTGGCGCTGGGCCTGATCCGGCTGCTGAGCCGCAAGGGCTAGGCGAGCTTGCGTTTGACGGCGGCGCCGACGATCTGCTCGACGTCGCCCGCCGAGTCGCGCGTCGCCTTCTCCAGGAACTTTGCCTGTCCGACGGGGTGTCGGGCGGAAAGATCCTCGTGCACGTAGATCGCGTAGGAGACATCGTTGGTCACGGCCGACTCCAGCGTGTCCGCCGTCGCCGGGACCACGGTGTGGCCGCTGCGCAGATCGCCGTACTGGATCGGGGTCAGGGGTGTCGCCACCGCGCGGACCCGCTCGGCCGCCAGGGTCAGGCCCTCGGCCAGCCCCTCGCGGGCGAGCCTCTTGAGCTCGTCGGCGGAGCGCGTGATCGCCATGGCCGCCTCCCTACTCGAGCGCCAGGTCGACGCCGGAGGTGTCCGCGTCGCCGTGCGGGCGGCTGCGGGTAATGACGCGGCGCTCGACATCCTCGCCGGGCAGCAGCACCAGGGAGCCGGGCGGTGCCACGGTGCCCGCCGGGGTGTAGACCGTGGCCGTGGACACGACCTCGTTGCCGTCCGGGGAGCGCACGAGCCGCGTGGACTCGTCCACCAGGGCCCGGACCTCGACCGCCGTGGCGAACACGTCGCCCAGGCCGCCGGAGCCGGTCAGCGCCCGGATCGTGACCGTCTGGTCATACCAGTCGTCGAAGGCGCTCATCCGTGCACCCAGGCGCCGTACCAGATGTCCAGGTCGCGCAGGTACCCGTACGCCTCGTCGGTGAGCCCCGACGTCGCGCGGGCGCGCTGCTCGGCGGTCTGCGCGGCGTCCGCGTAGGTCACCGAGCGCGGACCGAGCGCCTTGGAGGCCTCGACGCGCGACGACGTCGCCACCGAGGTCGGGTCGATCTCCGAGGACACCCACGTAGCGACCTGGGCGCACACGGCGTCGCGGAAGCCGGCGAGCACGTCCTCGTCGGACGGCTTGCCCGCGGCGTCCACGTCGTAGATCGCCGACCGCGTGGCCGCGCGCACGAGCTGCGAGGCCCGGGCGATCAGCCGGTCGGCGTTGTCGGGCACCGGGTCGAGCGACCACGGCGCCTCGGCCAGGTCGGATGCCTCGGCGTAGACGAGGACCATGGGCACCTCCGGTGTGTGGTGGCGGGAGCGCAGGACGGCTCATGGCAGGGCAGAAAGGTCCCCGGCGGAGAAGAGCCCCGAGCCGCCTTCGCGCGGTATGCGTGGATCACCGGGGCACGCGTTGACGCGCCCGCCACCAGGTGGGGCGGGGCACGGCGGTGATGAGCCGCCGTGCACCACGGTCACTGGGCCGGGGCCGCCAGGGCGGCGAGCATGTCGGCCTTGTTCGTGGCGCCGCCCAGGTCGCGGTCGTTGGCCTTGGCCCACGCCTTGATCTGGTCGTTCTTCCACGACTCGGTCGGCTCGCCCTCGGGCAGCTCCGACTCGGTCGGCGCGGCCTCGAGATCCTGGACCTCGTAGCCCGCCGCCCGGCAGTAGGCGATGACCGACTCGTTGTCGGTCTCGGCGACCGAGTTCACGAACCGGATGCCGCCAACGCCGGTCCCGTTGAGGCCCTTGACCGGTGCGGTGATGCGTGCGGTCATGTCAGCCCTCCCCGGCGACCGTCACGGCGACGGTGTCGCTCTCGCCGCGGTAGGTGCCGGTGATGGTCGCCGAGCCCTCGGCCACGGACGTGACCAGGCCCGCAGCGTCTACCGTGGCGACCGCCTCGTTCGACGACGACCACTCAGTGTCGCCGGTCACGACCTTGGTGGTCGTGCCGTCGAGCAGGGTGGCCGTGGCCGTGAGCTGGTCGGTGTCCTCGGGGTTCGAGGAGACGGTGGCCGGGGTGATCGACAGGGACTCGATCGCGGCCTGGAAGGACACCATGTGGGCCGTCTCCGCAGCTTCCTGCGTGGCGGCCGTGGAGGACACGGCACCCGGGGTGACCGGGTGCATGCCCTGCTCGCCGTGGATCCCGGGCGAGATGACCAGGGGCCCGTGCGGGTCCTCGTCGCCGGCGTTGGTCGGCGGGAGGAAGTCGCTGGACTCCGGGTCGACCGCCGCGTCGCGCATGGCCGTCATGATCAGGCCTCGACCTGGACGGCGGTCATGACCGCGGCGGCCTTGGTGGCCTTGAGGGCCACGCCGACCGGGCCGAGCTCGACCTCACCGGTCTTGACCGCACCGGGGGTGGAGAAGTCGGGCAGGTAGGCGCTGACCAGGCTGCCGCCGGCGGTGGACACGCCGTGGAAGCCGTCGAGGCCGAAGCGCACGGCGTACACGGCCGTGTTCTTCGAGGCGATCGGCACGACGTCGGAGGCGGAGCCCGCCTTGAACCCGGCGTCCACGAGCACGGCGCCCGCGTACTCGGCCAGGGCGGTGTTGCGCGGCCCGACCCGCTCGACGTACTGGTTCGCGAAGCGCGAGGCCGCCTTGATCAGGTTGATGGCCTTGCGGTTCGAGATGATCGCGCCGGCCTGGCCGTCGAGCTTGGACAGCAGCTCGTCGAGGTCGGTGAGGATCGCGAACGCCTTGGCCTGGTCGAGCGTGCCCGACCAGTTGTGCGAGGCGGTGTCCTCGGTCGAGGAGCCGGTGAGGGCCTTCTTGAGGCCGTCGAACGAGTCCGCGTTGACGTCCTCGTCGCCGTTGATCACGGCGTCGCCGAACAGGGCCTGCGCGGCCTTGATCTTCTGCGAGGACTGCAGCGCGACCTCACCGGACGCCGCGGGGCCGATCTTGGCCAGCACGCGGTCGATCTGGTACGAGCCACCGAGGACCTTGAGGTCGGTGGTGAACTGCTGCGTGGTGACCTCGGTCGGGGCGTACTCGCTGTTGATCGCGCGGAACGCGGCCGACGGCGCGGTCACCAGGCGGCGGTACCCGTAGGTGAGGGTGCCACCGCCACCGGCGGGGTTGACGGCGTCGTCGAAGGTGAGCAGGTCCAGGATCGGGTTGGTCCGGAACTCGTCGATGACGGCGGCGTCGTAGTCGGTCTGCGCGTTCTGCACAGCCTGGGCAAGGGTGACGGGCATGAGGTGCTCCTAGAGCGAGAAGGGTCAGAATCCGAGCGTCGAGCTGACTGCCTCGGTCATGGGCTTGACGGTGCGGACGGTCTTCTCGCCGGACCCGCCGGCGTGGTCCACGCTGCTCGAGCCCGCCGCCGGGGCGGCCTTGAGCGCGGGGTCCGCGGCCACGGCGGCCGTGATGGCCTCGGTGACCTTGGTGTCGAAGTCGGCCTGCGCCGGGTCCAGCCCGGCGATGGCCTTGGTGAAGGAGTTGCGGTCCAGCAGGGCGACGGGGTTGGCCCCGGACGTGGTCGCCGCCTTGAAGACGGCCAGCTCGACCTGGGCGGTGCGCGCCGTGGCCGCGGCCTCCTGGGCGGCGGTGGCGAGCGCTGCCGGGTCGGCGGGCGCGTCGTCCTCGACGAGGCCGAGCGCCTTGCCGATCTTCTGGGCCAGCTCGGTGCGGGCCTCATCGGCGGCGGTCTGCTTCGCCTTGGTGCGGGCGGCGCCGTTCTCCTTGCGGAGGTCGGCGATGATCCCCTTGAGGGCCTCGACGTCGTCGGGGAGCTCCGAGCCCGTCGCGGCGGGCGCCTGGGGCGTCGCGGCGGGGGCGACCGGCGCGACGGCCGGGGCGGGGACGGTACTGCCGGTCGCGCCCGAGTCGACTGCGGGCGCGGCGGGGGCAGCGGGCGTGGGGGCCGGGGCAGCGGGAGCCGCCGGGGCGGGGGTGACATCGGGCATGACGGCGCCTCCTGGGCGTTGTCGGGGTGGTGCCCCGCCTCCAGGGCGGGTACAGGTGTGTCAGGCGACGTGGCCGAGGTTCGGCTGCTCGCGGTTGCGCTGCCGCACCAGGCCCGTGTCGGCGACGTGGTCGCGAATCCGGGCCTGGAGGGCGCGTACGCGGGCGTTGGCGGCCTTCTGGTCCTCGGGGGAGACCGCGGCCATGGCGGCGATCTTCGCCTTGCGGGTCTCACGCTCGAGGTAGCGCAGCTTGGCGCGGTCGGCCTCGGCGTCGGGGTCGTAGTGCGTGACGTCGGTGATGACGGACAGGCCCGGCAGGTAGGCCACGGTCGAGCACCGGCAGTTCGGGTGCCGCCAGCCCGCGGCCTTGGCCTGGTCGAGCGTGGCGGCCACGGTGACGGTGACCTCGCCGTCGCCCGCGGCGTTCGGCACGCGCAGGCGGCCGGTGGGCCCGGCGTCGGTCCGCAGGATCTTCCCGGACCAGCGCGCGCACCGCTCGCACGACCCGGCGCCGACGACGATGGACACGAGGTTGACGCCGTTGTCCTGCATGGCGGTGACCTTGCTGTCGTCGTAGGCGCGACGGGTGGCGCTGCGGGTGGCCATCTCGACGTAGCTGGACAGCGCCCAGCGCCGCCCGGACTTGTCGACGAACCCGGTCACGCCCTGGCCGAGCAGGCTGCGCCACGCGCCCAGCTGGGCGGTGTGCGTCGTGCCAAGGCCCAGCGGTACGTCGGTGGCGAACCGGCCCACTGCGCGGCGGTAGACGTCGTCCGGGAAGCGCAGCACGCGGCGGGTGACGTCCTGCAGGGTGCTGGTGAGGTCGGCGCGGATCGCCACGGCCGCGCCGGCGCCGGCGGAGACCCTGGGGGCGACGAGCGACGTCGTGGGGGCGACAGTGGCGGCCGTGCGCCCCGTGGAGCCGACGGCGGCGGACAGCTCGGCCAGGGCCGCCGTGGCGCCGCGGCGCTGCGCGGTCTCCAGCACGCGGTCCAGGACCTCGGGGGAGGTCTGCTGCAGCCACCGGGCGATCCGGTACGCCTCGGCGGACAGCGTGCCGAGGTTCAGGATCCGCTGCGGGTCCCGCTCGTCGGCGCGCAGCCCGGCACGGACCTGCAGGGCCACGGCCGCCACGAGGCGTCGCTCAGCGCTGGAGAACAGCTCCACGAGCTCGGCCACGAGGCGATCGAGGCCGTCGCGGTCGTCCGGGATCCACTGCGCCATGGGTTACTCCCCAGCGGTCGGGTCCGGCTCGGGCTGCTGGCCGATGGCGAACGGGTCGGGCAGCGGCGAGGAGGTCTCGGCCAGGATCAGCGCGACCTCGTCCTGCACCTGCGTCGGCTCCCAGTCCGGGTGGACCATGCGGACCCGGGTCTCGGCGGACGCTGCCTGTGCGGTGGCCAGAGCCTGCACGGTCTGGGCCATGACGAGCACCGAGTCCTGCACGGGGTCGGCGAACGTGACCCGCAGGTTCGCGCCGTCCAGCCCGGGCGTGCCGAACACTGCGGCGTCCACGGTGAGCATCTTGCGCACCAGGTGCTGCAGCGCGGGGCGCTCGTGCCGGATCTTGCGGTCCCGGGTGAGGTAGGAGCGTCGCTCGCGGGAGTGCACCTCGGTCGCGGTCATCGTGGCCGCGCCCTCGAACCCGTCCGACAGAGTCTGGGCGGAGTAGCCGGCGGTGGCGATGATGCGCTGCACCTGGTCACGGATGACGGCCAGGTGCTCCTCCACGCGGATGTCGAACTGGTGGGCCAGGAGCGTCGTGTTGCCGTCCTCGGGCATCGGCGCGTTGACGCCCTCGTAGACCTCCATGTCGAGGTCGAACGAGGCGCCGCGGCCGGGTCCGTTGCCCTGGAGCATGAAGTCCGGCACGACCAGGCGCGCCTTGGCGAGGCGCACGTCCCGCATGAGCGAGCTGTACGCCTCGTCGGCGGCGTCGAAGAACGGCTCGCACTGGTCGAAGTCGGACCGGCCGAGGCTCTTGCCCACGGGGTGGGTGCGCCATGTGCGGTTCGGGGTCTGGTTGGCGACGTAGGCGACGTTCAGGCCGGGCGTGCGGCCCTCGCGGATCGCGCCCTGCTCGTCGACCAGCCGCGCCAGGCCCTCGGTCGCCGCCTCTTCGGCCAGCGGGACGGGCCGGCCGAGGTTGTCGGTCGTGCCCTCGTAGAGCCCGTGGAGCACGATGCCGTTGCCCTGGGGGTCGAGCTCGTGCCGCTCGAGGTGGCGGCGCACGACGCGCCCGTCGTCGGCCACGACGTGCCAGAACGTGACGGCGACCAGGCGGCCCCAGCGGAACTCGGGCCAGGCGGCGTCGGCGTCCACGGTGGTGAGGAACGGGCGCTGCAGCACGTCGGCGTCCCAGGTGACGCGGTGGAAGCGACCGCCGAGCGCCGCGCCGACCTCCGCACCGGTGGCGAGCACCTCGTGGAAGCCGTCGTCGACGTACTCGAGCAGGCGGTCCTGCGTCGGGGTGGCCTGCGCCACCTCGCCCTCGTTGCCGATGGTCAGGCGCGGCGGCTCGGAGTACAGCAGGTCCGCCGAGACGCGGGCCAGGTCGGCGGCGATCGGCAGGTGGATCTGCGAGCGGCGCTGACGGGTCAGGTCGACCTGCGGCCGGCCCCACCAGAACCGCGACAGCGCGCCGACGATGCCGCCGGACTGCTGCGAGGGGCGCACGCGCGGTGCGGTGGCCAGGCGGCCGGTGTAGACCTTGGTCAGCACCGTGGGGTCGCCCTGGTACCAGGCGTCCCACTCCTCGAGCTTGGCGCGGATCGGTGCCAGCGGCTGCGGCGGCCACGCCTGGTTCGGCTGAGGGAGAGGCATGCGGGTTACTCCTCTCCGGCGCCGGGCGCGGTGTCGAGTGCTGGGGCCAGCGGGATCAGGTCGCGCCAGGACTGGCGGGGGGTGTAGACGGCGTAGCGCAGGGCGTCCACCTCGTCGTCGTCGGCCTTGACCGGTGCGGTCTCGCCGCGCGCGGTGGCCTTCTCGTCCCAGACGTACCCGGGCAGCCGCTCGATGAGGTGCTTGCACCGGTCGGAGACGGCGAGCTTGTCGACGGCGAGCAGGGCGGAGATGGTGCGGATGCCGGGTAGGACGGCCTTGTGCGCCTTCATGACGTTGCTGTGCCCGTCGTGGAAGAGCTGGATGCCGAACGTGGCGCTGGCGTGGTCGTAGGCGATCCACTCCGGCGACCAGGCGGGGCGCTCGGCGAGCCAGCGGCGCAGGTCCGCGGAGTGCTCGCCGATGGTCATGGACCCGGGCGCCCACTCGTCGAGCACGTAGAGCCGGTGTTCGCCGTCGTGGCCGGGTCGGGTGTCGGGGCCGACGCCGAGCAGGTAGCCACGCGTGGGGTGGACGGTGCCGTAGTCGGTGCCGAACGCGAGCACGCGGTCCATGGGCGGGATGTCGGCCGCGGGGATGACGTGGCGGTCCTCGTCCCAGGTCTCGTACACGGCGCCGGCGGCCTGGACCCACTCGCCGAGGATGAACCGGCGGTACCAGAGACCGACGTACTCCTTGCAGATCTGCGCGACGTACGCCGGGTCGAGGAACGTGTTGTCGGTCAGGCGGAACTTGAAGATCCGGTACCCGAGCTCGACGGCGCGGTCGACGACCTGCTTCTTGAACCAGTGCGCGGGGCCGTCGGGGTTTGTCGTGGCGAACAGACGCGCGCCGGGGACGCTCATGCGGCCCAGGAGCTGCGTCCAGAACGCCTCGGCGACCAGTGTCGCCTCATCGACGTAAGCGCCGGCGACGGTCAGGCCGCGCAGCACCATCTCGGCCCGGGCGTCGCTGGCACCCAGGACGTGCACGGTGCGGCCGAGGATCTGCGCGGTGGGTGCGCCAGCCGTGTACCGGACGTGCCCGGCGAGCTTGCCGAAGATCGCGGGGTCCTGCAGTGGCTGGAAGACGTTGCGCGCGATCGACTCGCGCGTTCGCCCGACGACGACCAGCGCGCCCGTGGTTGGTGCGGACCGGACGAACAGCAGCCAGGCGATCAGGGAGGCGATGGTCTTGCCGGCGCGGATCGAGCCGTGCCAGACGTTCACGCGGGCTGTGGCCCGCGCGATGGACCATGCCTGCTTGGCGGTCAGCCCAGAGGCGATCACGGCGAGCATGGCGGCCGTGACAGCCTGCACCGCGGTCATGGCTCCTCGGTCTCGTCCAGGCCCGTCTCGTCGGCGGCGGCTTCGATAGCCGCGGCGAACATGTCGAGCAGCGACGTGGCCTCGGCGATGCCGGTGTCGGCGTCGTGCTGCTCGATCTTGAGAGAGCGGTCGATGGCCGTGGAGGCGGCCTGCATGATCGAGAGCTTGTCGCGGTAGGGCGGCTCTTCGACCTCGTGCTCGGTGTACGTGTTGTCCTTGCCGCCGATGTTGTAGACGGTGGCCGGCTCCCACATCCGTGCACGCAGCTTCTGGGCGTCCATGAGCAGGTCGAGCTTGAGCTGGGCGCGCAGGGCTCTGGCGTCGAGGATCTTCGCCTCAGTGGCCCGTACGGTGTCGGTCCGGTCGGACCGGACTCCGAGCTTGGCAGCCTGGTTGGCGACGGCACCCCTCGTGCGACCGAGCCGGCGACCGATCTCCGACTGCGGGACACCGTCGGCGATCATGCGGCGGAGGGCTTCCTGGTCCTCGGCGCTCCATGGGCCGGTGGCCATGGCGACCACCTCCGCCTCCGTCCGGGCACAACGAAGGCCCGGGAACGTCTCCGCTCAACCGGGCCTTGTGCTGGAAATTCTCCAGCCAATCAGAGAGTAGGGATTCAAACGGCGCGCCGCAAGGCGACACGCTGCTCACCAGGTGCTCACGCCGGAGACGCCACGAGCCGCACAGCGCTGAGGCTGTGCGGCTCGTGGGCTGCGGATCACCCGCTCAGGTAATGCGGGTGTCAGGTGTGTGGGGCGGAGATGTTCCCGTCAGGCAGCCGACCCGCTGACGGCGACCCGGGTCGCGCGCCGCGCCGCCCGGGTGAACGCCTGCTCGAACGGGTACAGGCCGGACCCGTCCTCGTGCTCGGTGATCTGCCCGCGCCGCGCCCAGGTCTGCAGGGTGCGGTACGGGACCTCGGCGCCGACGGTCACGAGGGCCGTGGCAAGCTCGCTGAGGGTCATGAGGCGCTCGGCGAGGGCCTGCACGACGTACTCGGTCTGCTGCGCCCTGGTGACGAACCCGCCGCAGTCGGGGCAGACGGCGGCGTCCTGGTCGTCGGCGAGGCGGATCTCGCCGGGGCAGGCGGGGACGGCGCACCAGCCCATGAACCGGCCGGCCGCCGCGGGCCCGAGGGTGCGCTCGGTGCGCGCCCGCAGGTCTGCTGCGGTGTCCCACCAGGCGAGGGCGTCCTGCGGGGTGGCGCAGACCTGCTCGACGCGGCTGGCGGCGTCCTTCCACCGCTTGGTCTCGTGCGTGTCGGGCTGCCAGTCGGGTACGGCGTCCATGAGCTCGCGGACGAGCCCGTCGAGGGTGCGGGCGATGTCGCCGGACAGGTCGGGCCCGTTGAGCACGCCGGGCAGGCGCGGCTCGGTGGAGCGGTGCACTGGCATGCCGGTCAGGGCGCGGCCGGTGCTGGCTTCGCGAGCGGCGACGTCGCGCTGCCGGTCGGCGAGCCAGAGCAGGTTGGCGCGGGTGGTGAGGATGCTGAGGCGGTCCATCCCGTCGTGCGCGCGGGCGGGAATCGGGGCGACCGCTCGGTTGTGGCGCTTGCTCATGCGGTTTCCCCTTCGCTCGTCGGCGCCTGTGCGCCCGTCTGCGGCGTCGAAACGCCCTCACCCTTCCCGCTCCCCACATCCCCGTTGTTCGCCCCGTCCTGGGCCGCCTGCGCGCCGCCCTGGGGCCGCAGCAGCCCCGCCTTGGCCAGCTCGTCGGCCTGGTGGGTGGCGTGCTCGGCCCACATCTCGTCGGGCGTCGTCTGCACGCGGTGGCTGCACCTGCAGACGATGACGCCCATCACGACGTGGTTGCTCACCTGCGCGATGCCGTGCTCCTCCAGCACCCGCGCCACCTCGGTCGTCATCTCGCTCATGCCCTCTCCCTCCACACGCGCCGCCCCCGCGCGAAGTCCACGGTCTCGGTCGGCCAGTCGGCGCCGGGCTCGTTGACGAACGTGAGGCTGACGTTGATCTCGTTGCCGTAGACGGACTCGACGACGCGCGCGCTGCGGTACAGCACGCGGTCGCCGCTGCCCACCTCGTCGGCGCGGACCTGCTCCCAGGTCATGACGTGCTCCCTTCGCGGAGGCGGGCGGCCTCGTCGTCCAGGGCGCCAACCCAGGGGCAGCGCTCCCCGTCCTTGGCCCACTGAGCCCGCACGCGTGCTGCGAAATCATCGAACGCCGCCGCCTGGATGTCCGGCAACACGGCGGCGAGCACGGTCCGGGCGAACACCTCGGGGTCGCCGTCGACGCGCCGCGCTACGCCGTTGGTGCTGTATGTCGTGGACAGGGCGCGGTCCCACTCGTCGTCGCTCATCTTGCCCGCGTCATCCAGGGCGTCATCCGCGTCGGCCTTTGCGACGATCGCGGCGCGCGCCTTCTCGACCCACTCGGGCTTGACGTCCTCGGGGCTCATGCCGCGCCTCCGAGGATCGCGGCGCGGAGGGCGGTGGCGTCGGCCCGGTACGCGTCGCGGTGGCGCTCGTCCAGATGCTCCCAACGCAGCGCTGTCCAGCCGTGCCGCCGGGCTTGGTCGGCTTGGATCACCCGCGCCATCTCCTCGACGTCCAGCACGGCGGCGAGCATGTCGTGTGCGCTGACCAGGCTGTACTCCACGGCCTCCTCACACCGGCAGCCTCGGCCATCACCGCACACGTTGACGAGTCTGGAGTCACGCAGCACGGCTGCCGCCAGCTCGACCCACTCGGCCGGCACCTCACCCTCAGGCGCGCGCTCGGCGTGGGGGCGGGGCGTGGGGGGCGACAGGTGGACGCGCCCGGTCTCGCCAATCTCGCGCGCGGTCTGTCCCGCGAGGTTCTTCCACGTCTGGCTCATCTCTCGTTCCTCTCGCTCGGGCTGTCGAGGCTGTCGTCGCCCGCCGCCAGGGCCTGGTTGTCGGTCTCGGCGGGCGCGGTCTCGCATCGGGGGCACAGGTCGGGCTGCGGCTGGGCCAGGTGCTCGCCTGCGTGGTGGTCGGCCAGGCAGCCGTTGCAGGGCTGGGCGACGTCGTGGGTGGGGCAGCGGGCGGTCATGCCTTCCGCTCCGGCTCGGCTACGGTCATGTGGCAGTACTCGTGCTGGCCGTCCCCGAACGCTGCCCCGGCGGGCTGGTGCACCCACCAGGGCCCCATGGCGAAGTTGACGCACACGACGCGCTGCCAGCAGTTGCGGCAGGTGTCCTCACGTCCGACCTCCTCGGCGGTGCCCTTCACGAGCCCTCCCCGAGCTTCTGCACCGCGGCGGCCGTCGGGCAGGGCCAGGCGACGTGGCACCGCCCGCAGTCAGACCAGGTGTCGCGCCGGTGCAGCGCCGCCACCTCGCGCACCACCGCGACGAGGGCGGCGAGGTCGGCGCGGGCCTTCGACAGATCCGAGGCCATCTGCACGGCGATGCCGAAGTTCGGCGGGAACGGGGTCTCCGGGCCATAGATGGTCCGCCACTCGCGCCCGAATTGCAGGAACTCATCCTGGGCGGCTGGCACCTCGGACAGCCGCTCCTCGATCTCGCTCAGCCTGTCCATCACTGCTCTCCGTTCTTCTCGCGCTGCTGCCGGTACCACGCCGCACGCCGGGCCATCCAGTAGTCCTCCATGCGGGCCTCGCCGAGCGCGTGGGCGTAGGCGGCGTCGTCCTGGGTGTAGTAGGGCTCGTCGTAGGTGGGGTCGTCGTCGGGCGGGGTGAGGGTGGTGGTCATGACGCCTCCTGGTCGGTCTCGGGCGGGCGGGGGACGAGCCGGCCGAGCTCGCCGAGCTTGCGGGGGCGGTCGAGCTGCTGCGGGATCACAGGGACCTCCACGTGGTCGTCTCATCGCCCGTCGGGGTGCTGCAGGTGGGGCAGGGCGGCGGCTCGCCTCGGGCTTCCTGGCGGCGGCGCTGGGCCCGGTGTCCGCTGCAGATGATGAGCTGGGCGTTGCAGCACAGGAACCGGGCCTCGTAGCGGGCGGGCTCGGGGCAGTGCTCGTGCGCCTGGCACTGGACGTGCCCGAGGCCGTCGACGCCGGGCAGGTACCACTCGGGCTTCATGCGGTCTGGTCCTTCCTGATGAGCTGGAGCCGGGATCGGAGCACCCGGGCGGGGTCGCGGGATCCCTCGAGGCTTCGGACGAGGTCGTCCTTCATGGCGAGGTACCCGGCCCAGGGGTCACCGCTGCCGGCGCGGTAGGCGATGTCGAGCAGCTCGTCGGGATCGATGGGGAGCTGGCACTCGCGGTGCACGCGCGTCAGCGCGGCACGCGCGTTGGTCTCGTAGATGTGGGTTGGAAATTCCCCCCGCCCATTGGCGGGCGGGGTGTCGGTGGGCGCGGGGGGTAGGGGGGTAGTTCTCTTCTCTTCTATTCGGGGCGGGGTATCCCGCCCTATCCCCCGCCCATTTCCCCGCCCATTAGCCCGCCCATTTCCCGTCTCTGTAGTGGACGGGGTATCCCGCCCATTGCTGGAGTTATCCACAGGGGCGTGGACGCGGTACCGGGTCGAGCGCCGCCCACTACCGCGGGACACCACCTCGATCACCCCGCCCGCTACGAGCGCGTCCAGAGCGTTGCGGACGTCGCGGCGGCCGATGCCGCCGAGGTCGTCCTCGAGCGTGCGGGTGGACGGCCAGGCGACGCCGTCCTCGTTGGCGTACTGCACCAGGGCGACGAGCACCCGACCGACGAGGTGGGCACCGCAAGCTCGCGACGACGGCGGCTCCACGGACAGTGCCCACCGGGTCAGGTCAGGGGTCATGCCACCTCCTCGATGTCGAACGTGAGCCGGTAGATCCCGCGCAGGGAGGTCTTCGCCCCGCGCTGGAACGTCACGGCCTGGACGTGGTCGCTGTCGTCGTCGGCCCACAGGCCGGCGTCGGTGAACCCGTCGATCGCGTGCTTGCTGACGGTCCCGGCGATGTTGGCCGGGTCGAACCGGCGCGCCGTGGGGATGGACGCGGTGACCACGAGGCGGCACCGCTCCACCCGTGCCTGCCCCGACTGCCGCGCGGCGACGGCAGCCAGGGCACGGACGGCGCGGGACTTCTTCGCCACGGCCATGCGGTGCATGTTCACCAGGTCGTTCGAGGTCCACCACAGGTCGCGGGAGAGGTCCAGGATGATCACGCACCCACCTCCAGCAGCTCGAAGATGTCCGGCTGGACGTGGTGCGGCTCGAACAGCTCGGGGCTGTACCCGCCGTCGGACTGTCCGTGGCTGGGGTCGAGCCACTGCACGACGAGCACCCCGCGCCACCACGTCAGGTCGAAGCCGACGACGCGGGCGAGGGCTCCGGCCGGCGCCGCCCACCCGACGCTGCCCTCGGCGGGCACGGTGGCCAGGAAGCGGGCGATGCTGCCGACGGTGAAGTCGTCCACGGTGCGGGTCATGCGGCGCCCCGAAGGGTCCACGGAGCCACGGGGACCACGACGCGCAGGCGAGGTGTCGGGGTGGCGGTGTCGATCTCCCAGTCGGCGTGCCCGGCGAGCATCACGTGGTGCTCGAAGAGCGCCCCGTCGAGCATCCCGCCAGGCTCGGTGGCGAGCTCGATGAGCTCCGGCAGCGTGAGATCCATGTGGTCGTCGTCGATCTCCCACGAGTGGGACAGGTGGAGGTTCATGCGGCTACCGCCTCGCGCAGCCGGACCGAGAGCAGCTTCTCCGCGGTGGTGCGGAAGACCTGCTTCTTGGTGCCGACGATCAGCGCCCGCACGGTCTCCGGCGCAACCCCAGCCACCCGCGCGATTGCGGTCGGCGTGAAGCCGGCGTCGGAGAGACGGTTGAGGTGGCCGAAGACCACCTCGGGCTCGAGCACGCGCTCCGTCTTGGTTGCCGGGAAGCGGAACTGCTCGATGTGCAGCCACCTCCCCGGGCCCGACGGCCGCCCGGCGAGCACGGCGGAGCGCTCGTCCTCGCTCATGCCGCCCCAGATTCCGTACGCCTCCCGTGCGCCGAGTGCGTATTCGCGGCACTGGTTCAGCACGGGGCATGTGGCGCAGACGTCCTTGGCGGCCGAGATGCGCTGCGCCTTGGCAGCTCCCGACTCGCCTTCGGGGTGGAAGAACAGGGTCTCGTCGGCCTGGCGGCAGGTGCCCTGGTCCATCCACGCGCCGGGGCGGATGGTCGTGGTGGCCATCACTTCTTCCCCTTCCCGAGCAGCGCGTCCAGGAACGACTGCTGCTTGCCTTCGGGCCACCCGGCCTCGTCCATGCGCTCCTTGAGCCGGGGCAGGTCGCGGGCGATCTGGGCCTCGGACTGGGTGGCTGTCGGCAGCTCGTCCGAGCGCAGGTCGCGGTTGCCGTCTCGGGGCTCGTCCATCACGCCGTCACCTCCTGCGCGGGGATGACGTGCCGGCCGGTGTGGCGGGCGACGATCTCGGCGTCGGACTCGGCGCGGAAGATGCTGTGGCCGCGGTGCTCGGGGGCGTGCTCGCCGTCGGGGCAGGTGCAGGTGGTCCAGCGGGGGGTGGTCTCGGTCATGCGTCCTTCTCCTCGACGATCACGGCGTACATGTGGGCCTTGATGCGGTGGGCTCCGACGGGCAGGCGGTGCTGCACGGGGTTGAGCTCCCAGCGGTCCTCGCGGCGGTGGCGGCCGTCGAGGCAGTAGCAGTGGGTCCACTCGGTGCGGATGTGCTCCGCCTCCATCACGTCGCCGTCCTCGACCACGTGCGTGTCCAGGGCGGGGGCCTCGACGACCGGGTGCTCGACGTCGCGCTCGGTGCGCATGGAGGCGATGACGGGGTGGTCGGTGAGGGTCATGACGCACCCCCGTCGACCGGGAGATCGGGCTGCTCGGGGGCGGCGTTGAGCTCGGCGACGCGTGCCTCGATCCGCGCGCGCATCTCGGGGCCGGCCGCACGCCAGAGAGCCTTGAGCGCCTCGACGTCGGTCTCGACAGCCACCTCGTCGACGGTCGGTTCGACGACGGCGGGGGCGGCCTCGGGCATCGGCTCGACGACGTGCATGCCGCGCTTGCCGCGAGTGGCGGTCAGGGCGAGCTGCATGCGCTTGTCGATGTGCGACAGGTGGCTGACCCGGATGCCGCCGACGGCCATGCCGCCGAACTTGACGTCGGGGTCGCGGTACAGGCGCAGGCGGCGCCCGACGTACGTGGAGGCGTCGGGTCCCCATGCGGCCACGAGGATGCGGCGCACGGTCTTGGCCGGTCGCCACGGCCGGTCGAACTCCTGCAGGAAGATGTTCACCGGCTGCTCGCTGGACGGGCCCTGGCGGACCTCGGCGATGGTGACGTCGCGCGGCCCGGACAGCAGGTCCTCCGCGTCGAGCTGGTCGGAGTTGGGAGCGATGCTCGCTGTCAGGTCCATCAGAAGGTCATCTCCATCTCGATCACGCGCTCGGTCATGGGCAGGCCCTCGACGGCGCTCCGGTAGGTGGCGGTCATGCGCTCGGCGTCGGCCTCGAACGCGGCGACGGCCGCGACGATCGCGTCGAACCACGCCTGGTCGGGGTACACGCGCTTGACCCACAGGGGCATGCCGCCGCAGTAGCTGATGTAGTCGCACCACTCGCGTCCGGACACGAGCAGCCCGCACTGGATCTGGGCCAGGTTCTCGGCGGGGACCTCGCCGGAGAGGATGGTCTGCAGCTGCTTCTTCTGGCGCCGCGACTTCACCTCGACCAGGCCGTCGTCGTGCACGAGGCCGTCGGGGGAGTAGCCGATCTGGAAGCCCCAGTCGTCGCGGACCATGAAGCCCGTGGTAGTGACCGGCGCGTAGTGCTCGGCGTACTTCTCGATGGCTCGGGGCTCGTCCTCCCAGCCGCGCAGCATGTCGTCGGACATGTAGGTCGGCTCGGTGTGGCCGGTGATGCGCTCGGCGACCAGGAGCCGGGTCAGGCCGCGTGCCGTGTCGCCGTGCGCGGTCTCGATCACGAGGGGCGCGGTGTCGGCGTGCTCGGCGGCGTACGCGGCGCGCGCCGGGTGCATGGTCTTGATCGGCCCCGCGCCGGCCCGCTTGCTCTGGCACCGGTCACCGGCAGCGGCGCCGCAGTCGGGGCAGTCGTAGCCGTCCGCGCCGAGCGTGCTCACGCTGAGCAGCTGGCCGACGACGGAGGCCGTGACCATGCCGCGGCGCTGGTCGTGCCACTCGTCCGTGCCCTGGATGACCGCGGGGTACTCGGTGAGGCTCATGCCGCCTCCTCTCGGTCGTAGGTCGCCTCGATCTCGGCGAACTCGGTCTCGGTGTCGAATCGGTCGAGGTCCAGCCCGGCGCTGGCGAGCAGCGCGCGGGCGGCCTCGGGGAGTCGGGCGCTCACGACGCACCGCCCGAACGTTCGCGGTGCGCCTTGCCCCGGCAGGAGTCGGAGCAGGTGCGCTTGCGAACGTTCGTCGTGGCGAACGTCTCGCCGCACCGCTCGCACTCGCGGTCCTGGACCTTGCGAACGGTCGCGCGGACCTCCTCGACGGTCAGGCCGTGCTCGGCCGCGTACCGTGCGGCGGCGCGCTCCATGTCCTGGCGCGTGACGGGGGTCTGGTCAGCCACGGTCTCCCTCCTTCTCCTTGTCGCCGCACGGGCCGCAGACGCCGCCGTAGAGCACGCGCTGCTTCCCGCAGATCGGGCAGCGGGGGATGGTCGCGGTCATCGCCGCACCTCCCGCACCGCGCACACGGCGCTCCACAGCTCGGGCGACGCCTTGCCCATGCGCACGTCCTGCTCGGCGACCTCGAACAGGTCGGCCAGTGCGGAGTTGATGCGCTCGGCACGACGGCCGGCGGCCTGGAGGGTCTCGGCCGGGCGGTCAAGGGCGACCTGGGCGTTGTGGCGCTGGGTTCTGGTGGCGGTCATCGGGCACCGCCCAGGCCTAGGGCCGTCAGGATGGCGATGGTGTTCGTGCGGGGGTCGTCGGTTTCGCTACCGACGTCAACGAGGTGGTCCACGTCCACCGTCGCCGGGTCGATCACGACGAGCGGGCGGACGTCCTCGGGGGACTCGATGTTGTCCTTGAACACGCCCTTCTCGGTAGGGCTGGAGAGGGGCCGCCAGTGTGCGCCATCGAACGACGCGGGCTCGTCCACCCAGCCAAACCCTGCGTACGTGACGGCAGCCACCGTCCCCGGCTTCCACTCGGGCTCCGGCTCGGGGGCGGGCGTGTGGGCGGTGAGGGTGACCCGCTTGTGCATGAGCATGTAGTCGCCCACAACGAGGTCGCCCAACCCGTGCCCAGCGCAGTAGACCGGTCCGGTGATCTGGAACTCTGGGGTGTCGCCATACTCGGCGATCGTCACCGTCACCGTGTCGCCCGCCTTGACGGCCTTGGGGTCGAGCGGGGCGGGGGTGGCGGCGCGCTCGACGAGCGCGAAACGCCGGGCGAACCACTCGTACGGCGACCCCTCCACGCGCACGTGGGTAGCGTCCGCGTGCTCGACCTTTCGGTGCTCGTTCGGGTGCAGACCTGACTTCGGGTCGGCCTCGGTGGGCAGGACACGCACGGTGTCGCCGACCTGGAACTCGTTCTCCGTGCTCACGAGAGCACCTCCTGCTCCATGTAGTCGTTGATGGCCGCGTCCAGCTCGACCGCCGTGTCCACGAGCGCGGCGCGCAGGTGGGGCGAGGCGGCAGGCCGGGCGGCGAGGGCGTAGTCGAGGGCGGCGTCGTCGAACGCGGCCTGCTTGCGTCCGACCTCCCGCCCGTGCTCGGCGCTGGACCAGAACTGGTCGGCGCCGATGTCGAGCGCGTGCCGCAGGACCGGGTGGTCGGCAGACGGGCCCAGGGCGATCGGGCGGGACTCCAGCGGCGCGAGCCATGTCAGGGCTGCCGGGTGGGTGCGGTCCGGGTCCGGGAGGGTGGCCGGGTCCGCCAGGGGGGTGGGGGTGAGGGTGCTCATCGGATCGGCTCCCCGATCTCGGCCGGGGTCGGGAAGTTCAGGCGAGCGAACTCGCCGAAGTGGAGCAGCGCGGCTGCGTCGTACGCGCGAGCGGCCTCTTCCGGGTCCTCGAAAGACCCGAGGCGGATGTGCCGACCCTGGGGGAGGATCTGCGCCTCCCACTTGCCCGTCCTCTTGTTCAAGGTCACACCCTTGAACCCGGAGGTGTTGTGCCGGGGGCGACGCTGGTTCATCAGGTTCTGCCTGTGCTCCGCCTCGCGGAGGTTGGCGCGGCGGTTGTCCAGGCCGTTGCCGTTGATGTGGTCGACGTAGCGCCAGCCCGTCAGGAACGTGTGGAGTCGGACGGTGAGCCGCGACCCGTCAGCTGCGAGATCGGTCCGCTGGGCGTAGAAGGTCCGACCGGAGCGTCCGGCGTACCACTTTCGAGCGAGCGCCATCGCGGCATCTGCTTCGTCAATCAAGGCCACGAGGCCCTGGGTGAGGGGGATCTCGACAGTCATCGTCAGAGCCCCGTCGTCTGCACGGCCGACTCGGCCTGATCCGGCGTGAAGCCCTCGTAGAGCAACTGGTCGATCAGGCTCTGCCGGGAGAAGCCCCCCATCTCCAGGTAGGACTGGGCGCTCATGATCGCCTGCTGGTTCCAGTTCGGGTCGAGGTAGTCGACAGCGAACGCCGCGTCCTCGGTCGAGAAGCCCTCGAACTCGAGCTGGGCGATGAGGCCGGTTCGAGAGAAGCCGCCCAGGAAGAGGTAGGAGTCGGCGCTGATGATGGCCTGCTCCTGCGCGACCGTCAGCGACGGCTCCTCGGGCTCCGCCTTCGGCTCGGGCTCCGGCGCGGCCTTGGGCTCCTCCGGCTCGGCGGCCGGCTCCTCGGCGACCTCGGGCTCGGAGATCCCCGGGCCCTCCTCCTGCGTGATGACGACCTTCGGCTCGTCGGCGGAGTCGAGCATCGCCATCGTGGAGACGAACCCACCGAGCAGCGTGACGATCGACAGCGTGATCCCGGCGACCGCCTTGCCCGAGCCGACGCGGATCCGCTTGGCCCGCTTGATGCCGACCAGGGCCAGCGCGAACGCGGTCGCGGCGAGCAGGACGTTGGCGACGGGGACGACGAACAGGGCCAGGCCGATGATGCCGAGCACGAGCGCGGCGGTCGCGGGCCCGTTCTTGGGCTTGGGCTGGACGGGGGCGGGGGTGATGAAGTCGGTGGTCACGGTGCCCTCCTGGGCTGAGTGGGTGATGAAGTGCTCGGGGATGTCGGTGCGGCGGTTCACGAGGTGCCGCCGATCAGGCGGGCCATGACGGTCGCGATGCCGGCCGCGCAGGCGATGACGACGAGGCCGCCGCCGACCATCACGGCGAGGTCGCTGAGGTGGGCGTGGCGCCTCATCGCAGGCACCCCGCCTTCGCCTCGTGGTAGGCCGGGCCGAGCTCGTCGATCAGCCGGTCCTGCTCGGCGGCGTCCTCGTCGAGCTGGTCGTACTCGGTGGCGCCGCGGACGCCGCGCAGCTCGACGGCGACCGCGTAGTTCTGGTAGGCGACGAACGCGCGCTCGGCGGTGGTCGCCATGACCTGGCAGTCGTGCGGCGCCTGGATGACGGGGCGGTCGGCAGTCGCGATGCCGGTGACGGTGCCGACGACGATGCCGACGGCGACGAGGGACACGTGGGTCGGGGTGAGGGCGGCGTGGAGGCGGTCGGTGGCGGTCATGCCGTCACCTCGCGATAGGCCTCGACTGCCCTGTCCAGCGAGTCCGCCATCGTGTCGGCCAGCGCCGTGTAGCGGTGGGCCTGCCACATGAGCGCGCGCTCCACGACGTAGGCCTCGGCGTCCTTGCGGTCCAGCTCGACCAGGCTTGGTGCCCCCGACGACGCGGGTGCGCGGTCCGTCACCGCGTCGCCGAGGGTGGTCTGGGTCCAGCGGTGCCGCGTGACGCCGGAGACGGTGATGGTGGCGTGCTCGCCGACGTGGTTGAGCGCCTTCGTGCACACGTGGCCGCTGTCGTAGACGGCACAGATGACCGGGGCCGGCGCGCTCATCACAGGGCCTCGCCGTCGATGCGACGCTCGCCACGGTCCGCGGCCGCGGCGATGCCCTCGGCGCCGAACGTGGCACCCGCGATGCGCTGGGGGAGCGGCTTGGGCTGCCCCTCCTCGGGCTCGCCCAGGGGGAAGCCGTAGCCGGACTCGCCAGCCAGGGGTCCTGTGGGGTCGTTGGTGCTTTGGTTCATGGGATACTCCGTTCGTTGCGCCGTCGCGTTCCTTGGGCTCACATCCGGGGACGCGGCGGCGTGGCGTTTGCCTGAGACCGTCAGGCGGCGGTGGACTTGCGGCGGTTCCTCGACCTCGAGGTCTGGGACCGCATCGGGTCGCCCTCGGCGACGGCCTCGCCACCGGAGCCGACCTTGAAGCTGGCGATGAACGCCTCGGCCTGCTCACGGGTGAAGCGCATGGATCCACCGACCCGCAGGTGCTCGAAGCCGCCGGCGTTCACCTGGCGGGCGACCCAGTCCGCGGAGCGCTCCTTGAGCGCGGCGCCGACCTCGGCGGGGGTGAGGATCTCCAGGCTCATCACAGGCTCCTGAGGTAGGTCTCGATCTCGTCGGCGAGCGCGTCGCCGGGGGGCATGGGGCGCAGCAGCAGCGCGCACACGGCGCGGAACCAGTCGCGGCGCTCGGTGCTCATCGCGACCACCAGACCGACGCGTAGCCGGCCTGCGACCAGCGCGGGCGGAGGTCGTCGACAGGCTCGGCGCGGTGCTGGCGCGGGACCTCGACGACGGCGTAGGCCTCGGCCTCGGTTCCGTCATCCTCTTCCGCCAGCTCGTACGCCTCGTACAGGGCCGGGGTGCTCACGCCGTCGGGCAGGACCCAGTAGCCCTCGCCGTCGAGCGAGTGGACGGTGCCCGGCTTGCCCGCGTGCAGACCGGCGAGGATCTGGACGCGGTCGCGGGGCTGGAGGGCGCTCATCGGTCGCCGTCCTTGCCCTCGGCACCGACGCCGTCCAGGCGGTCGAGCTGCCCGACGGGCTCGTCGTGGCCCTCGGCGACGAGGATGGAGAGGAGTGCGGTCTTGATGCTCATGCCGACACCTCGTAACCGGCGCCGCGCAGGGCCTCCTCGTGGTCCAGGCCGCCCCTGTACGAGCCGTCCAGCTCGCCCCAGTCGGTAACCTCTCCGTCCTTGTCGGCGGGGAAGAGGTACGTCTCCGGGCCGGAGAACATCGCGACCGTGGCGGACGAGACGACGTACTCGTGGGAGTGCTCGTTGCCGTCCCAGTCAACGTCGGTGAGCGGCGGGTCGAGGCGGTAGAGGTTGGCATCGCCGGTGAAGTTGGCCAGCCTGGCCTTGATGAGCGTGGCGGTCTTCTTGGTGCTCATGGGATACTGCTCCTGTCTGTTCGAGGGGCCGGCCGCTGTGAAGGGGGGCCGGCCCTTTGGCTTGCTCGCGAGAGAGTAGATATCTACTACGCGATGGTGCGAAGAGAGCGTGCGCCGCGCGGGTGGAAGAACTCCCAGGGTCCGGCGAGGCCGAACACCTCGGCCAGGATCCCGAGCTCGTCGATGGTGAACGGGACCTGGCCCCGCATCTTGCGACCGGTCTGCCCGGCCGTGATCCCCAGGTGAGGCGCGACGTCGATGTTCTTCATCTCGTGCCGCGCAGCCTCGGCCCTGACGTTCGCCGCCACCGTCTGGGACAGCACGTCGTCCCGCTGGGTGCTTGTTCGCTGCTGCATGGTTGGCAGCCTAGTAGATATCTACTAGCCGTGCAAGCCCCCAATGTTGCCTATTTCTCACGCCCCTAGCGGATATGTACTAGAGGTGGGTACGGTTCGTGGCATGAGCAAGCGAACCGAGTGGGGCCTACGTGTGGCGCGGGCCCTGCAGGACTTCATGCGCGAGCGTGACATCACCCAGAACCAGGTCGCGGAGTTCCTCGGCCGGTCCCAGGGCTACGTATCCCACAGGACCAACGGACGCGAGGCGCTGACGGTGGACATCATCGGCGCCGTCGCTGTCCTCGCCCACCTCACGCCCGACGCGCTCACCCTCGAGCTGTCCCGCCGAGCTGCTGGGGGACCGGCACCCGAGCCGGCCGCGAGCACGGGGCCTGCGGCATAGCGGCACCGGGGCGCCTCGCCCCGTTGAACACGCACCCCGTCACCGAGCATGCCCCGGTGGTCAGCGTGCACAGACCTTGTGGAGCCTCGCTGCCCCCTGGCGTGTCTTCCATACCGTCCATGAGCCCATGATTCGGCATTCATGACGCGGTTCGCGGTAGGAACACCTGTTCTCACCCGAGGTGAAACGCGGTTGCTGCATCGATGCACCACCCTGGGACCCCGTATCTCCATCCATCGGCACATATCGCACCGTATGGCGAAATGGGTCACCCCTCGATCTGGGGGCGCGACGCCGTCAGCGCTCCGGACACCGCGGCGCGGATCGCCATGCCGGCGGCGGGCATGACGTGGCCGTACCGGTCCACCGTCGTCGTGATCGACTCGTGGCCCAGGTGCGCCTGGACGTAGTTGATCGGCACGCCGGCGCCCAGCAGCCACGAGGCGTTCGTGTGCCGCGCGTCGTGGATGCGGGGGCGCTTGCCCAGCGGCGGGTCCAGGGGGCGCAGCAGGTTCCCCGCAGCGTCGCGGCGGCGGGCGATGCGCTTGGCGCCGTCGGCCTGGGCGTCTTGTCCGTTGGCCAGGCGCACCGCGGGTACCCAGACGTTGTCGTGGAAGGTCTGGTGACGCACCGGGTTGCCCAGGGTGTTGCGGAAGACGTACGCCTCGCCGCCGCGCCCCTTGACCAGCGGCGTCAGGAGCTCGACGACCTCGGGGGACAGGGCCACGGTGCGCCGCGACTTGGAGGACTTCGGCACGCCGAGCACCTGCCCGCGCTTCCATGCCCGCACGACGTTCGCGGTGGCCTGCTCGAGGTCGACGTCGCCGACCTGCAGCGCCGTGGCCTCACCCCAGCGCAGGCCCGTGGAGAACAGGAACTCGACCAGCGGCTGCCAGAACGGCACCATGCAGCCCAGGAACCGGGTGTACTCGTCGTGGGTGAGGAAGACCATCGGCTCGGTCACGGTGCGCGGCATGCGCGTTCCGGTGCACGGGTTGGCCGCCACCAGGCCCCGGCCCTCGGCGCGGGCGAACGCGGCCGAGAGGAAGCCGTGCTTGTTCTTGATCGTCTTGCCCGCCGTCGGCTTGCCCCGCACGACCTTCTTGGCCATAGCGTTCACCCAGCGCGCCACGTCCTCGTGCGTCACAGCGTCCACCGGCATCGGGCCGAGCGCGCCGAGGTCGTTGCGGACGTAGGAGCGGTACTTGTCCAGGGTGTCGGGCTGCACGCCGGACAGGGCCTCGATGTGCTCCAGGCACCACTGCTCCACCGTGGGGGTGCCGCCGCCGAGCGCGCCGGCGCGCGCCTCGAGGATCTCCACGGCACGGGCCGGGCCGACGTCGCGGATCAGCTTCGCGAACGCGACGGCGCCGCGTTCGTCGGCGAACGACCGCGAGGTGTTCTTGCTGCCGCGCCCGCCCATGCGGAACTGGACCTTGTGTGTCTCGGATCCGTCGGCGTTGACGCGCACGCTGAGAGTCGCCATGGCGGCCATGGTGCCACCTTCCCGTGCTCACATGTGAGCACATCGGCCCTTGATCGACCGGGATTCCCCGCGATCTGTCGGGTTCCACCGAGCCAGAATCGGCTAGATTCTGCGGATTCCCTGGTCACAGTCTAGTCGTAGAGAGGGTTCAAGTCCCCCTCCGGACACCACGCATGACCTGCAGTAACACTCACCGCGATTCACCGTGTGAGCACCGCGTGTGAGCACGATCTACCGTGATATCCCGGGATCGGCACACGATCCACCGCGATCGGCACAAGGATGGCCGCATGACCCAGCTGGTGGTCCGCGAGGGCGACGGAGACGCCGAGCGCACCGGCTACTGGCTCGTGACCGGCC
>CBINDH010000003.1:0-26403 GCA_966249365.1 uncultured Xylanimonas sp.
CATCGACGAGTCGCACGTCACGGTGCCGCAGATCGGTGCGATGTACGAGGGCGACATGTCACGCAAGCGGTCGCTCGTCGAGCACGGGTTCCGCCTGCCGTCCGCGATGGACAACCGGCCGCTGCGCTGGGAGGAGTTCGTCGAGCGCATCGGCCAGACGGTCTACCTGTCCGCCACGCCGGGCGAGTACGAGACGTCGCTGTCCGACGGCGTCGTCGAGCAGATCATCCGCCCGACCGGCCTGGTCGACCCCGAGGTCATCGTCAAGCCGACCACCGGCCAGATCGACGACCTCCTGCACGAGATCCGTGAACGCGTCGAGCGCGACGAGCGCGTCCTGGTCACCACGCTGACCAAGAAGATGGCGGAGGACCTCACCGACTACTTCCTCGAGAAGGGCGTCAAGGTCCAGTACCTGCACTCCGACGTCGACACGCTGCGCCGCGTGGAGCTGCTGCGCGAGCTGCGGCTCGGCCAGTTCGACGTGCTCGTGGGCATCAACCTCCTGCGCGAGGGTCTCGACCTGCCCGAGGTCTCGCTGGTGTCGATCCTCGACGCCGACAAGGAGGGCTTCCTCCGCTCCGCGCGGTCCCTCATCCAGACGATCGGCCGCGCCGCGCGCAACGTGTCCGGCCAGGTGCACATGTACGCCGACAAGATCACGCCCGCGATGGCGACGGCCCTGGAGGAGACCAACCGCCGTCGCGAGAAGCAGATCGCCTACAACCGCGACAACGGCATCGACCCGACGCCGCTGCGCAAGAAGATCGCGGACGTCACCGACATGCTCGCGCGCGAGGACATCGACACCCAGGAGCTGCTCGCGGGCGGGTACCGGCAGCAGCCGGCCCAGCGGCGCGCGAAGGCACCGGTGCCCGGGACGCCGAAGGAGGGCGCGACGGCGGGCAACCGTCTGGCGGGCGTCGCAGCGGGCGAGCTCGCCGAGCTCATCCAGGAGCTCTCGGACCAGATGCACGCGGCCGCGGCCGAGCTGCAGTTCGAGGTCGCGGCGCGCCTGCGCGACGAGATCTCAGGACTCAAGAAGGAGCTGCGGCAGATGCACTCCGCGACGGCCTGATCACGTACACTGGCCAGTCTGAAGGGGAGTACCTGTTCGGGGGAGTCGACAACACGGCAAGCAACGAGGCTTGCCCGGCTTCACCGCTCGCGGCCAGCGGGTTGGAAGACCTTCGGTGATTCGCCGTACCCACCGAAGCGCCTCCCACGAAAGGCCGCCTGCCCGTGACTGTTCCTACGCTCGCGTGGATCCTGACGATCGCCGCGATCCTCGGCATGCTCGCCATCGACTACGTCGGCCACGTGCGCAAGGCGCACACGCCCTCCCTCAAGGAAGCCGCGCGCTGGTCGGCCGGGTACGTCGGCGTCGCCCTCGTGTTCGGCGTCATCGTCTGGGCGGTGTGGGGCGGCGACTACGGCGAGCAGTACTTCGCCGGCTACATCACCGAGAAGTCCCTCAGCGTCGACAACCTGTTCGTGTTCGTGCTGATCATGTCCAGCTTCAGGGTGCCGCGCGAGTACCAGCAGAAGGTGCTGCTCACCGGCATCACGATCGCGCTCGTGCTGCGCACCGTGTTCATCCTCATCGGCGCCGCCGCCATCGCGAACTTCTCCTGGGTGTTCTACCTGTTCGGCCTGTTCCTCGTCTGGACGGCGATCGCCCAGCTCCGGCACGCCAAGGACCACGACGAAGAGTTCACCGAGAACGCCGTCCTGAGGTTCGTCCGCCGTGTCATGCCGACGACGGACACCTACGTCGGCGACCGCCTCACCACGCGCATCGACGGCAAGCGGTACATCACGCCGATGCTCATCGTGATGATCGCGATCGGGTCCGCCGACCTGCTGTTCGCCGTCGACTCGATCCCCGCGATCTTCGGCCTCACCGAGGAGACCTACCTGGTGTTCGCGGCCAACGCGTTCTCCCTGCTGGGCCTGCGGCAGCTCTTCTTCCTCGTCGACGGCCTCTTGGACCGCCTCGTGTACCTCGGGTACGGTCTGGCCGCGATCCTCGGGTTCATCGGCATCAAGCTGCTGGTCCACGCCATGCACACCAACGAGCTGCCGTTCATCAACGGCGGTGAGCACGTCACCGTGATCCCCGAGATCCCCACCGAACTGTCCCTCGGCGTCATCGTGGTCGTCCTCACGATCACGACCGCCGCCTCGTTGTACCGCGACCGGCGCACCCGCGCCGCCCGCACGAAGCCGGAAGGCAACTGATGATTCACGAGCTTCCCACCTGGTTCGAGGTGGTCTCCCTCGCCGCGATGGTCGTGCTGCTGCTGGCCGACCTGATCATCGTCGGCCGGCGACCGCACGTGCCCTCGGTACGCGAGTCGGGCCTCTGGGTGGGGTTCTACGTCGCGCTCGCGCTCGTGTTCTGCGCAGTCCTGTGGGCCGTGGGCGGGCAGGCGCCGGCCGCCGAGTTCGTCGCGGGCTGGATCACCGAGTACTCGCTGTCCGTGGACAACCTGTTCGTGTTCGTGCTGATCATGACCAGGTTCTCGGTGCCGCGGCAGTACCAGCAGCGCGTGCTCATGGTGGGCATCATCGTCGCGCTCGTCCTGCGCGCCGCGTTCATCCTCGCGGGCGCCGCCGTCCTCACCCGGTTCACGTGGGTCTTCTACCTGTTCGGCGCGTTCCTCGTCTACACCGCGATCAGCCTGCTGCGCGGCGACGACGACGAGGAGTTCAAGGAGAACGGCCTCATCCGCACGCTGCGCCGCGTGCTGCCGCTGCACCACGAGTACGACGGCGGCGCGCTGCGCACCACCGTCGACGGCAAGCGGCTCTTCACGCCCATGATCGTCGTGTTCGTGGCCATCGGGTCCACCGACGTGCTCTTCGCGCTCGACTCGATCCCCGCGATCTTCGGTCTCACGCGCGACCCGTTCATCGTGTTCTCCACGAACCTGTTCGCGCTCATGGGGCTGCGCCAGCTCTACTTCCTGCTCGGTGGCCTGCTCGAACGGCTCATCTACCTGCCGTACGCGCTCGCGGTCATCCTCGGGTTCATCGGCGTCAAGCTCGTGCTCGAGGCGATGCACGAGAACACGCTGCCGTTCATCAACCACGGCCACCACATCTCGTGGGCGCCCGCGATCCCCATCTGGGTCTCGCTGAGCGTCATCCTCGGGTCGCTCGTCATCGCGACCGGCGCGAGCCTGCTGCGCTCCCGCCTCCTCGCGGCCGAGGCCGACTGAGCCCCGCGCGTCAGTCGACGAGACCGCTGAGGTACGCGGCGACGTCGTCGGGCCTGCTGATCATGGCGTAGTGCCCGCCCGGCAGCTCGTCGGGCACGACACCGAGGCGCTCGCGGGCGTGCCGGCGCGCGAACTCGGGCGTGAACATCAGGTCGTCACGGAACAGGGCGTACCGGGTCGCGATCCGCGGCCACTTCTCGAGCGGCCAGGGTTCGCGGAGCGCCGCCGAGACCTCGTCACGCGCGGACGCCTGGGCCTGCTTGACGAGCTCGGGCTCGACGTCCTGGTAGAAGACGTCCTTCGCGCCCGAGCCGACGTATCCGGACGTCTCCCACCAGTCGGCGAACACCTCGCCGGGCGCGGGGATCATGCCCGCGAGCAGGACGATGAGCTCTGCGTCGAGGCGTTCGGCCACGAGCGGCGCGGTGAACCCGCCCAGCGAGTGCCCGACGACGACCAGCGGGCGCAGGTCCGCGCCGACGGTGTCCGCCACGACGTCGACGTAGTCGTCCCACCCCGCGCCCGGATCGTCGACGGGCAGGTCGACGGCGACGGTCCGTTGACCGCGGGCGTGCAGGATCGGTGCGACGAGATGCCAGTCCCACGCAGAGGACCCGCCGCCGTGGAGGAGCACGAACGTGGCCGATGCCATCTCCCCACTCCACCCGACGTGGTCACGGTGGCGCAAGGTCAGCCGAGCGAGTTCAGCCAGCCGCGGGCCTCGCGCGGGGTGCGCAGGCGGACGACCCGGTCGTCCGTCGCGGCCCTCGTGGCGTACTGCTCCCGGTAGTTCGCGTGCTGCGTCCAGGACCACAGCACGATGTTCTCGTCCGGGCTGCGCCGGAGCAGGTTGGTGAGCCGCTCCCGATTGCCGTGCCACAGCTCGCGCCGCGTCATCCCGCGGGCGATGGTCCGCCGGATGACGCGGGCCATGACGACGCGGCGCGAGAAGTCCAGCCAGGCGACCGTGTCGGCGTCGTCGAGCATGCCGTCGAGCCGGGTGTTCCAGTTGCCGTCGACGACCCAGCCCTCGGCACCCGGACCGGCGAGGAACGACGTGAGCCGCGCGCGGGCCTCGACCGGATCGCGGTGCGTCCAGCCCTCGTCCCAGAACACCTCGTCGAGCTCGACGTGGGGGAGACCCAGGCGCTCGGCGACGGCGCGGGCGAAGGTCGTCTTGCCGGCGCCGGAGTTGCCGACGACGCGGACCCGGCGCGGCCCGCTGGGCGGTGCCGGCTCCGCGTCGTCGTCGGGCCGTGCGGCGTTCATCGGGCGAGGGAGCCGATGACCGGGAGCCACTCGCGCACGGTCCGCTCGGCGACGAGGCCCTCGCGGCGGAACGGGTCCTGGTCGAGCAGCGCGGTCGCGGCGGCGGCGTCGTCGGCCTCGACGAGGATGAGCGCGCCGGCGGCGGCGTCCTCGGTGGCGGGGAGCGGGCCGGACGCGATCACGGAGCCCGCCTCGTTGAGCGCGCCGAGGAAGGCGCGGTGCGCGGGGCGGTGCTCGTCGAGCTTCGCGGCGCTCGGGGCATACGTGTAGGTCACTGCGAATACGGGCATGGGGGCCATCCAAGCAGACGGCCTGACCCTGAGGTGGAGGGTGACAGCCCGTGGGCTCTCACCCTCCACCTGAGGTCGATGGTCATGCGGTCACGTGGGCGTGCTCGGTGGCCCAGGCGAGGGCGTGGTCGGCGATCTCCTCCCAGCCGTCCTGGGAGACCAAGCGGTGGGTGCGGCCCTCGTACTCCGTGTACTCGACGACGGCGGGGGAGCCCGTCGCCCGGTACTTCTTGACGATCGCCTTGCCGATGGCCGGCGGGACGACGTGGTCGCGGTCGCCGGTGATGACCAGCAGCGGGGCTCGGTCGGCGCGGCCGAAGTCCACGGCGGTGACGCCCTTGCCGGTGACGGCGCCGGCGACGCCCTCGAAGAACACCCGGTTGTAGCTGTGGACGGCTTGCTCCGTCCAGATCCGGTCGCTCTCGGTGCGAGGCAGGTCATTGCCGAACGTGAAGTGGAAGTGGCGCTTCGTCAGCGGCTTGGCGCCGTTGCGGGCGAGCGGGTTCGCGAGGATCGGGGCTCCGGTCCACGCGGTGCTCGGGGGGAGCGTGGGGACGCCGGCGGGCTGACCCGGGGCGACGCCGACGTAGGCGGCACCGAGGCCGCGGTCGGCGAGGAGCTGGGTGATGAGCCCACCGAACGAGTGCCCCATGATGATCGGCTTGACCGTCAGGGCCCGGATGATGCGTTCGTAATGGTCGACGATCTGAGCGAGGCCGATGTTCTTCAGCGTCTCCGGGTGACGGCGGACGTCCTCGGGCGAGCGGTCGTCGATGCCGGGCCAGCCGGGGACGATCACCTCGTGGCCGAGGGCGCGGAAGCGGGCGGCCCAGGTGTCCCAGCTCTTGGGGGTCATCCAGAGGCCGTGGATCAGGACGATCGGCGGCTTGGGGGCGGGCGTCGTGACGTGCGGGGCGGTGGTGGAGATCGTGGCGTTCACGGTTGTGGTCCTTGTCGGGCGGGGGGAGCCTTGTGGTTCCCGTCTGGCAGGTAGAACGATCGTTCTCTCTCGCGCATTCCCGTAGGAGACAGAACGTTCTACCCTGAGTCGGTGACCGCTCCCCGCACCGCCCGCGACCGCCTCCTCGACGCCGCGTCCCGGCTCTTCTACACCGAGGGCATCCACGCCGTCGGCGTCGACCGGATCGTTGCCGAGGGCCACGTCACGAGGGCGACGTTCTACCGCCACTTCCCCGGCAAGGAGGACCTCGTCGAGGCGTACGTCGGCATGGAGGACGCCGCGATCCGGGCAGCGTTCGAAGACGCGGAACAGTCCACCGACGACCCGCGCGCGCTCGCGGAGGCGCTCGTGGCAAGCATCGCTGACGACGTCGCGAAGCGGCACACGCGCGGCTGCCCGTTCATCAACGCGGCAGCCGAGTACCCGCAGGCGGACTCCGGCGTGCGCCGAGCGGTGCGCGCGCACCGCGAGTGGTTCCGCTCGACGCTCGAGCGGGTTGCCTCGGGCCGCGGTCTTCCCGACCCCGCAGCCGCTGCGGGGCAGCTCGTCCTGCTCCGCGACGCGGCGCTCGTCGGCGGCTACCTCGACGGCTGGGATCGCGTCGAGGACGTCTTCGTCCGCGCGGCGCGCGACGTGCTCGGGCTGGACGCCGCGAGTCCTGCCGGCGTGTGAGCCCGCGGCGTCCAGGCGAGAAGTGCCGGCCCGGGCTCAGTGCCCGAGCGCCCGCGCTGCCGCGAACGACTCCTTGAGGGCCGGGTACAGCGTGCGGTACACGGCGAAGTCGCGCGCGTAGGCGGCTGCCCTGTCCGGATCGGCGACGACGTCGTGACCCGCGGTGACGAACGGGCTCTGTGCCGCGGACCCGGTGCCCCCGGCGAGCCAGGAGTGCGCCTGGATCGCGGCCCCGGCGGCGCTGACCTCGCCGTCCGAGCACACGCGCACGGTCCGCCCGGTGACGTCGGCGACGATCTGTGCCCACAGCGGGGAGCGGGCGCCGCCGCCGACCGCGCGCAGGGCCCTGACCGGCGTGCCCGTGGCCTCCTCGAGCAGCTCGAGCTGGAGGCGCAGCTCGTGGGCGACCCCTTCGAGCACCGCCCGGTACAGGTGGGCCGTCGTGTGCCGCCCGTGCCACCCGATGACGGCGCCGCGCGCGAGCGGGTCCCAGTACGGGGTCTGGGCGGCGTTCCAGTAGGGGAGCACGAGCAGCCCTTCGGCGCCGGGCGCGACCTGCGCGGCGGACGTCTCGAGCGTTGCCAGATCGGTGCCCGCGAACCGGGCGGTCCAGTCGGCGACGTAGGCGGCCGCGTTGAGGACCGTCTCGAGCACGTAGGTGCCCGGGCGGGGGCCGGCCAGCGTGCGGAACGCGGGGCTGGTCAGGTACGTGTCGGCGGAGACGCCGCACACCATGGAGGTGCCGAGGTTGAGGTAGGCGACGCCGGGCTCCTCGACGCCGAGGGCTACCCCGGCCGACTGCCCGTCGCCGATGCCGGCGACGAGGGGAACGGCCCGGGGAAGCCCGAGGGACCGGGCCACCTCGGGCAGAAGCTCCCCAACGACGTCCCCGCCCGCAACCAGCTCTGGCAGCCGAACCCTCGCGCCCGGCGCGGGAGCGTAGGGATCGGTCACGCTGTCGGGCGCATTGCGTGACCGATCGCTACGTCCCATCCCGGGCGCCTCCGAGAGGCCCGCCGCAGAGAGCAGCGGGGGCGACCAGGTGAGGTCGGCGAGGTCGAACAGGCCCAACGTGTCGGCGCTCGCGTGGCTGGTCGCGAGCCGGCCGGTCAGCCGCAGGGCGAGGTACGCCTGGACGTCCGCGAGCTGGGTCGCCCGCGCGACGGTGTCCGGCTCGTTCTCGGCGAGCCAGGCGATCTTGTAGATCGCGGGCGTGGTGTCCGGCGGCTTGCCCGAGGTCTCGTGCACCGACCGGCCGTCCGGCAGCGGCCGGGAGCCGATCTTCGCGATCTGCTCGTGGGCGCGGGCGTCCAGCCAGAGCACGGCCGGGCGCACGGGCACGCCGTCGTCGTCGAGCAGGACGAACGACTCGCGCTGGTGCGTGATCGCGAGGGCGTCGATGCGTGCGCGCTCGTCGGGCGCCAGCGCCGAGACCGCGTCGCTGACCGCCGCAGCCGTCGCGTCGAACCACGACTCCGCGTCCTGCTCGTGGAACCCTGCCCGTGGCGACGAGGTGGCGAGCGCCGAGCGGCCCGTGGCCAGCACCGCGCCCGCCGCGTCCGTGACCACGGCCTTGGCGGCCGTCGTGGAGCAGTCGATCGCGACGACCAGCGGCGTCACGGGGTCACCACGACCTTGAGGCCCTCGCGCGCCGCGCCGGCCTCGAACGCCTTCGCCGCGTCAGCGAGCGGGAAGGTGTGCGAGACGAGCGAGCGCACGTCCACGCGGCCCGACGCCACGAGCGCGATCGCGCGCGGGTAGACCTCCTTCATCCGCCTCGCCATGCGGAACGTCAGACCCTTGCGACGGGCGTGCCCCGCGGGGAACGCGGTGCGGTCGTCGTCGGGGATCCCGGCGAGCACCACGGTGGCGCCGGGGCGTGCCGCGTCGACCGACGTCGCGACGGCGTCGTCGTTGCCCGCGCACTCGATGACCGTGTGCGCGCCGAGCGGCCCGACGGCTGCCCGCAGCGCGTCCGCGAACCCGTCCGCGGTCGGGTCCAGCGCGACGTCCGCCCACCGGGCCGCGACCTCGCGGCGGTGTGCCAGCGGCTCCACCGCGACCACGTGGGTGGCGCCCGCGGCGCGCGCCACCTGCAGGGCGCACAGCCCGATCGGCCCGCACCCGACGACGACGACCGTGCCGGCCGTGCGCGGATGGGAGAGGTCGACGGCGTGGATGGCGACGCCGAGGGGCTCGAGCATCGCGACGTCCGCGTCGCTCAGCTCGTCCGGGACCGAGTGGACCCGGTCCTCGGGCCACGCCATGAGCTCGCGCATCGCCCCGTCCGTGACGCTGTGGCCCGAGAACAGCACCTCGGGGCACAGGTTCGGGTGCCCGTCCTGGCACAGCTCGCAGCGCAGGCAGGGGACCGCCGGGTCCACGGCGACGCGCTGGCCGGCACGCGGGCCGGAGGCGATCACGCCACCCATCTCGTGCCCGGGCACGAGCGGTCGCGTGAGCTGGGCGTCGCCGATGCCGCCCTCGGTGTACCAGTGCAGGTCGCTCCCGCACAGGCCGACCGCGGTCACGCGGACGAGGACCTCGCCCTCGGCGGGCTCGGGTGCGGGTTCCTCCAGGATCCGGAGGTCGCCTGCGGAGAAGAGCCGGGCTACGTGCATGGTGCAGCTTCTTTCGGTTCGGTACTCGGTGGTTCAGCGGTCCGTCGCCTCGCGCACCCCGGCGCGTTCGGCGATGCGTGCGAGCTTGCCGGCCAGCAGGTCCAGGGCGTCGCCCCGGTTGCCGCGCAGGTGCTCGACGGCGCCGAGCGCGGTCACGGCGACGTCGAGCAGCTCCTCGACGACGTCGTCGAGCGTGTGCGTCACGCCCTTGCGCGGGTTCTGCCCCGTGGCCCCGATGAAGGCGGCGACGGCCTCGCCGTGCTCCTCGGAGACCTTGGCGATGCGCGCCCAGGTGATCGCCTCGGGGTCGCGCGTGCCGTTGTGGGCGTCGAGCCAGGCGGAGATCGCGAGGAGGTCGCGGGAGGCGTCGGAGGTCATGAACGCGATCCTCGCCGACGCCGCCCGGTTCGCGCAGGCCGAACCACCCGGGTCACCGGCCTGCGGGGCGCGGGGCCTCGAGGACGCGCGTGAAGGGCGTGGTCACCGTGAACGGTCCGGGCACGACCCGGTCGCGCGCAACCCCGCAGAGGTCCGTGCCGAGGTCGAGGTCGGAGCCGTCCGGGTTCGTGTAGCCCATCTCGGCCTGGTAGCTCGTCCCGAGCCGGGCCGTCGTCACCGGGGCGACGGTGGCGAGGCCTTCGGTCACCTCGACGCGCACCGTGCCGGCCTCCGCGTCGAGGACCTCGACCCGCATCGGCGACGCGCCGACGACGAGGGGCTCGGGCTCCGCGCGGTAGGGCTCGGCGCCCTCCGCGTAGAGGTTGCCCTCGACCCAGACGGGCAGGCGGGGTCCCGCCAGCGCGCTGCCGGCCTCGTTCGGGTACTCGTCCGGCGTCGGGTAGGCGTCGTACTGCGAGGTGCCCACCGGCGTCGGCACGAACGTGGCCTGGCCCGGCACGCCGTCCATGTCGACCGCGCCGTTCCAGAAGCTCGACAGCGTCGGCTCGGTGCCGTCGGGCTGCGTGCCGTCGCCGACGAAGACGTTGTTCAGGAACCGGTCGTCGCCGCCGAGGATGTTCGAGACGCCGTAGACCGCCGTCGAGTGGGGGAGGTGGTACGGGGTGTACCGCTGGTGCTCGGTGCACGTCGCGATGCGGCCCGCGACGTAGTTGTGCACGTAGGCGCCGCCCGAGGACATGTCCTTGACCGACCACGGCGACAGGAAGAGGTTCGAGTCGACGAGGTACGGGCCGTGGCAGACCTCGACCATGAAGTCCTCCGACGTCGAGGCGTAGAAGACGTTGCGCCGCACCAGGGTGCCCTGGGCCTGCCAGTCCAGCCACAGGGCGCGGTGCGTGTGGTGGATCGTGTTGCCGCTGATGACGGTGTCGATGGCGGCGTGCAGCTTGATGCCGGCGACCTCGGCCCCGTGCCACTGCCGCTTCACGTGGATGCGGGAGATGTGGTTGTCGGCGATGGTCGAGAACGCCGCGCCGAGGTGCCCGACGACGCCGGCCTGCTCGCAGTCCCGGATCGTGTTGCGGCGCACCGTGTGGGAGCCGACGTGCTCCCGGCTCCACGGGTGCGGCTCGCCGGCGTCGGGGCCCCCCAGGGCGAGCGCGCGCTGGATGACCTCGCGCTCGCGCTGCGTGCCGCCCTTGGCGCCCTTCGGGCCGGCTGCCGCCTCGTTCTGCCCGGTGCTGGCCTCCTTGCCGAGCGAGACGCCGACGTTCTTCGAGTCGGTGATCGTGTTGTCCTCGATCACCCAGCCCTTCGCCCAGTGCGGGCCGACGAGGCCCTCCTGCAGCGCCGTCGGCGGGGCCCACTGCGTGGCGGCCTTGGTCAGGGTGAAGCCGCGCACCGTGACGTAGTCGATCCCTGTGGCCGCGGGCCAGAAGACGAACGTGCGCGCGTTGATCTCGATCTCGTGCTCGGCCGGGTCGGCGCCCCCGAAGTTCGCCCAGATCGTCGTGACGTCGTCGTCCACCTCGCAGTACCAGGTGAGCAGCGAGCCCGTGGGGTCGAACGAGTCCTTGGTGACCTCGGGGTGCTCGACGCCGGCCAGGGTCAGCGCCTCGTACATCGACTTGCCGTCGAGGTACACCTCGCCCGTGTGCCAGGTGTTGACCGAGTCGAAGAACCAGTCGCCGCCGATGCGCTCGACGTAGGGGTTGCGGGAACCGAACACGGCGTTCGGCACGGTCGTCACCCAGACGTGCTGCGTCGCGTCGCCGGGGACGGGGTGCGGGCGCCAGTCGGTGACCACCTCGGCGCCGGAGATCGTGACCGCCTCGAAGTGGCCGTCCGCGTCCCGCGCGGCCTCGTAGGTGATCGGCGCCTCGGCCGTCCCGCCGCGCGGCGGGTTGACCCACTCCCGGTACACGCCCTCGTGCACGACGACGGTGTCTCCGGGCTGCGCGAGCGCGGCGGCGGCGCCGATGGTGAGCAGGGGGGCGGCGGCGGTCCCGGCGGCGGTGTCGGACCCGTTCTTGGCGACGTGAAGCTCCACGTCGCGAACGATAGCCTCGGGCGCCCGCTTTAACGATATTGAGCGCCGCTCCTTAGAACGTGTGTGCGATTGTCGGTGCTCCGACCTAGGATGCTCGGGTGAGCAACCGCCTCGTCATCTCCGGCGCCCGCGAGCACAACCTCAAGAACGTGAGCCTCGATCTGCCGCGCGACCGGCTCATCGTGTTCACCGGGCTGTCCGGATCCGGGAAGTCGTCGCTCGCGTTCGACACGATCTTCGCCGAGGGCCAGCGCCGCTACGTCGAATCGCTCTCGGCCTACGCGCGGCAGTTCCTCGAGATGATGCAGAAGCCGGACGTCGATCAGATCGATGGCCTGTCGCCTGCCATCTCGATCGAGCAGAAGACCACCTCGAAGAACCCGCGCTCGACCGTCGGCACCATCACCGAGGTGTACGACTACCTGCGCCTGCTGTTCGCGCGCGCCGGCACGCAGCACTGCCCGGTGTGCGGCGAGCAGGTCCAGTCGCAGACGCCGCAGCAGATCGTGGACAAGCTGCTCGAGCTGCCCGAGGGCACGCGCTACCAGGTGCTCGCCCCCGTCGTCCGCGGCCGCAAGGGCGAGTACGCCGACCTGTTCCGCGAGCTGCAGACCCAGGGCTTCGCGCGGGCGCGCGTCGACGGCGAGGTCGTCCAGCTCGCCACGCCGCCCACGCTCGAGAAGAAGCTCAAGCACGACATCGAGGTCGTCGTCGACCGCCTCGTCGCCCGCGACGGCGTGCAGCGGCGCCTCACCGACTCGGTCGAGACGGCGCTGCGGCTGGCCGGCGGGCTGCTCATGGTCGAGCTCGTCGACGCCGACATCGACGACGAGCACCGGGTGCGGAAGTTCTCCGAGAAGCGGTCGTGCCCCAACGACCACCCGCTGACCCTCGACGAGATCGAGCCGCGCACCTTCTCGTTCAACGCCCCCTACGGCGCCTGCCCCGAGTGCACCGGTATCGGCTTCCGCCTCGAGGTCGACCCCGACCTCGTCGTGCCCGACGTCGACAAGACGCTGCGCGAGGGCGCGGTCGCCCCGTGGGCGCAGACGTCGTCGGAGTACTTCGAGCGCGTGCTCACGGCGCTCGCGGACGAGCTGGCCTTCTCGATGGACGTCCCGTGGCGGGCCCTGCCCGAGCGCGCGCAGCAGGCGATCCTGTACGGGCGCAACCACCAGGTCCACGTGCGGTACAAGAACCGGTGGGGCCGGGAGCGGCAGTACTCGACCGGCTTCGAGGGTGCCGTGACGTTCCTCGAGCGGCGGCACTCCGAGACCGAGTCCGAGTGGTCGAAGGACAAGTACGAGGCCTACATGCGCGAGGTCCCGTGCCCGGTCTGCCAGGGCGCGCGCCTCAAGCCCGAGGTGCTCGCCGTCAAGGTGGGCGGCAGGTCGATCTGGGACATCACCAAGATGTCGATCGACGGCGCGGCGAAGTTCCTGGGCCAGCTCGAGCTCGGCGTGCGCGAGCGGCAGATCGCCGCCGAGGTGCTCAAGGAGATCAACGCCCGCCTCGGGTTCCTGCTCGACGTCGGCCTCGACTACCTCTCGCTCGAACGGCCCGCGGGCACGCTGTCCGGCGGCGAGGCGCAGCGCATCCGCCTGGCGACCCAGATCGGTTCCGGGCTCGTGGGCGTGCTCTACGTGCTCGACGAGCCGTCGATCGGCCTGCACCAGCGCGACAACCACCGCCTCATCGAGACGCTGACCCGCCTGCGTGACCTCGGCAACACGCTCATCGTCGTCGAGCACGACGAGGACACCATCCGCACCGCGGACTGGATCGTCGACGTCGGCCCGGGCGCGGGGGAGCACGGCGGGCACATCGTCCACTCGGGCGACTACGCCGGGCTGCTGGAGGCGCCGGACTCGATGACGGGCGCCTACCTCTCCGGGCGGCGTTCCATCGGCGTCCCCGCCGTGCGACGACCCGTCGACAAGCAGCGGCAGGTCCGCGTCGTCGGTGCCCGCGAGAACAACCTGCGCGGCATCGACGTGGACTTCCCGCTCGGCGTGCTGACCGCCGTCACGGGCGTCTCGGGCAGCGGCAAGTCGACCCTCGTGAACTCGATCCTCTACACGGTCCTCGCGAACCAGCTCAACGGGGCGCGCCAGGTGGCCGGGCGGCACACGCGCGTGACGGGTCTCGAGCACCTCGACAAGGTCGTGCACGTCGACCAGGGGCCGATCGGCCGCACGCCACGCTCCAACCCCGCGACGTACACCGGTGTGTGGGACCACGTGCGCAAGCTGTTCGCCGAGACGGAGGAGGCGAAGGTCCGCGGGTACGGTCCCGGCCGGTTCTCGTTCAACGTCAAGGGCGGCCGCTGCGAGGCGTGCTCGGGCGACGGCACGCTCAAGATCGAGATGAACTTCCTGCCCGACGTCTACGTGCCGTGCGAGGTGTGCCACGGGTCGCGCTACAACCGCGAGACCCTCGAGGTGCACTTCAAGGGCAAGACGGTGGCGGACGTGCTCGACATGCCGATCGAGGAGGCCGCCGAGTTCTTCGCTGCGGTTCCCGCGATCTCGCGGCACATGAAGACGCTCGTCGACGTCGGCCTCGGCTACGTGCGCCTCGGCCAGCCCGCACCGACGCTGTCGGGCGGCGAGGCGCAGCGCGTCAAGCTCGCCTCGGAGCTGCAGCGCCGGTCGACGGGCCGCACGATCTACGTGCTCGACGAGCCCACGACGGGCCTGCACTTCGAGGACATCCGCAAGCTCCTCGGCGTGCTGCAGTCGCTCGTCGACAAGGGCAACACGGTCATCGTCATCGAGCACAACCTCGACGTCATCAAGTCGTCCGACTGGGTGATCGACCTCGGTCCGGAGGGTGGCTCGGGCGGCGGCACGGTCGTCGCGCAGGGCACCCCCGAGCAGGTCGCGCAGGTCCCGGAGAGCCACACCGGGCGGTTCCTCGCCCCGGTGCTCGCCGAGCACCCGCCGGTCGAGCAGCCCGCCGCCACGCGGTCCCGGCGGACCCGCACCAAGGTCGCCTGAGCCCTTGACCAGGGCGGGCGACCAGCGTGTCGCCGTCGCGCCCTAGGGTGGACGTATGCCCGATCCCGCCACCTATCGCCCGGCACCGGGGGAGATCCCGACGTCCCCGGGGGTGTACCGGTTCCGGGACCCGCACGGCCGGGTCATCTACGTCGGCAAGGCCGTGAACCTGCGGGCGCGCCTGTCGAGCTACTTCCAGGACCTCTCGAACCTCCACACGCGCACGCGGACGATGGTCACCACGGCCGCGTCGGTCGAGTGGACGGTCGTCGGGACCGAGGTCGAGGCGCTCGCGCTCGAGTACTCGTGGATCAAGCAGTTCAGCCCGCGGTTCAACATCAAGTACCGCGACGACAAGTCGTACCCGTTCCTCGCGGTGACGATGGCCGAGGAGTTCCCGCGCGCCCAGGTGATGCGCGGCGCCAAGCGGCCCGGGACGCGCTACTTCGGGCCGTACGGCCACGCGTGGGCGATCCGCGAGACGCTCGACCTCCTGCTGCGCGTCTTCCCGATCCGCACGTGCTCCGCCGGCGTCTTCAAGCGCGCCGCGCAGTCGGGCCGCCCCTGCCTGCTCGGGTACATCGACAAGTGCTCGGCGCCGTGCGTGGGCCGGATCAGCGCGGAGGACCACAAGGCGCTCGCGGCGGACTTCTGCGACTTCATGGCGGGCGACACGGCCCGCTTCATCCGCCGCGTCGAGAAGAAGATGCGCGAGGCGGCCGCGGCCCAGGAGTACGAGCTCGCCGCCCGGCTGCGCGACGACGTGCAGGCGCTGCAGCGCGCGCTCGAGAAGAACGTCGTCGTGCTCGGCGACGCCACCGACGCCGACATCTTCGCGCTCGTGGGCGACGACCTCGAGGCGGCCGTCCAGGTGTTCCACGTGCGCGGCGGACGCATCCGCGGCCAGCGCGGCTGGGTCGTCGAGAAGGTCGAGGACGTCACCGACGCCGAGCTCGTCGAGCACCTGCTCCAGCAGGTGTACGGAGACGGCAGCGAGGCGGGGGTCCCGCGCGAGGTCCTGGTGCCCGTGCTGCCGCCTGACCCGCAGCAGGTCGCGGCCTGGCTCAGCGGCCTGCGGGGCGCCAAGGTCGCGGTCCGCGTGCCGCAGCGCGGCGACAAGCGCGAGCTCGCCGAGACCGTTCGCAAGAACGCCGAGCACGCCCTGATGCTGCACCGCACGCGGCGCGCGGGAGACCTGACGACCCGCAGCCAGGCGCTGCGCGAGATCCAGGAGGCGCTCGACCTCGAGTCCGCCCCGCTGCGCATCGAGTGCTACGACGTCTCGCACACGCAGGGCACCTACCAGTCGGCGTCGATGGTCGTGTTCGAGGACGGGCTGCCGCGCAAGAGCGAGTACCGCTCCTTCTCGATCCGCGGCCCCGAGGGGGACGGCGCCCGCGACGACACGGCCGCGATGTACGAGGTCATCACGCGCCGCTTCCGGCGCTACCTGGCCGACCGCGCCCGCTCGGGGGAGCTCGAGCTCGACCTGGTCAGCGGCGAGGTCGACGCCCTCGACGAGCCCGTCGCGGAGAAGAAGCGCTTCGCGTACCCGCCCAACCTCGTCGTCGTCGACGGCGGACCGCCCCAGGTCGCCGCCGCGCAGCGCGCGCTCGACGACCTGGGCGTCACCGACGTGGCGTTGTGCGGGCTCGCCAAGCGCCTGGAGGAGGTGTGGGTGCCGAACGACGACTACCCGCTCATCCTCGAGCGCACCTCCGAGGGCCTCTACCTGCTGCAGCGGGTGCGCGACGAGGCGCACCGGTTCGCGATCACCCAGCACCGCAAGCGCCGCAGCAAGGGCATGACGGCGTCGGCGCTCGACGGCGTCCCCGGTCTCGGCCCGGCCCGCCAGAAGGCGCTGCTGACGCACTTCGGCTCGGTCAAGCGGCTCCGGCAGGCGAGCGTCGAGGAGATCGCGAGCGTGCGCGGCATGGGCACGACGACGGCGCAGGCGGTCGTGGCGGCGCTCGCCGGGAAGGCCGAGGAGCCCGCCGGGAAGGCCGCGGAGCCCGCCGGAACGGCCGCAGAGCCCGCCGCGCCGGACCCGGCGGCCACCACCCCGGGCGGCGCGTCGGCTGGCATCCTGACCCCATGACGGACTCGACGCACCCGCCCACCGTCCCGCCCGGCATCCCGGCGGTCGAGGCAGCCGCGCACGCGCCCGAGCGCCAGGAGCCCGAGGTCCTCGTCATCACGGGCATGTCCGGCGCGGGGCGCACGCGCGCCGCCAGCGTGCTGGAGGACCTCGACTGGTTCGTCGTCGACAACCTCCCGCCGATGATGATCGTCCCGCTGGTCGACCTGATGACCCGCGCGGGCTCTGCGGTCGAGCGCCTCGCCGTCGTCGTCGACGTCCGGGGGAGGCAGTACTTCTCCGAGCTCTCGGGGGCGCTGGGCCACCTGCGTGCCGCCGGCGTGCAGTACCGGATCCTCTTCCTCGACGCGTCGGACGAGGAGCTCGGGCGGCGCTTCGAGGCCGTGCGGCGGCCGCACCCCCTGCAGGGCGACGGCCGGATCCTCGACGGCATCGCCGACGAGCGGCGTGCGCTGGCCGCGATCGCCGAGCGTGCGGACACCGTCATCGACACCACGACGCTGTCGGTGCACGACCTGGCCCGCGAGGTGCGGGCGGCGGTTGCCGGCGGGGCACCCGAGGTGCTGCGCGTCAACGTCGTCGCGTTCGGCTTCAAGTACGGGATCCCGCTCGACGCCGACCACGTCGTCGACGTGCGCTTCCTCGCCAACCCGTACTGGATCAGCGAGCTGCGCCACCTGACCGGTCGTGACGCCCCGGTGCGCGACTACGTGCTCTCCCGCCCGGGCGCACGCCTGTTCGTCGAGCGCTACGTGTCCGCGCTCGAGCCGGTCCTGACGGGCTACCTCCACGAGGAGAAGCGGTACGCCACGATCGCCGTCGGCTGCACCGGCGGCAAGCACCGTTCCGTCGCCATCGCCGAGGAGATCGCGAACCGCCTACGCGCCCAGGGGCTCCGCGTCACCGTCACGACCCGCGACCTCGGCAAGGAGTAGCCCGTGGCCGTCCCGTCGACGAAGCCCGCGGTCGTCGCCCTCGGCGGGGGCCACGGCCTGTCCGCGAGCCTGCGCGCGCTGCGGCACGTCTCCGACCGCCTGACGGCGATCGTGACCGTCGCCGACGACGGCGGCTCGTCGGGTCGGCTGCGCGACGAGCTGGGCGTGCTGCCGCCCGGCGACCTGCGCATGGCGCTCGCCGCGCTGACGGACGACTCGGACTGGGGCCGCACCTGGTCGGCGGTGCTGCAGCACCGGTTCCGCAGCGACGGACCGCTCGACAACCACGCCGTGGGCAACCTGCTGATCTCGGCCCTGTGGGAGCTCCTCGGCGACGCCGTCTCGGGCCTCGACTGGGTGGGCAAGCTGCTCGGTGCGCGGGGGCGGGTGCTGCCCATGGCGGCGGTGCCGCTCGTCGTCGAGGCGGACGTGCGGTGCGAGGGCGGGCCGTCCACCGTCGTGGGGCAGGTCAACGTGGCCAGGGCCGCGGGGCGGATCGAGCAGCTCCGGCTGGTCCCGGAGGACCCGCCGGCGTGCGACGAGGCCGTCACGGCCCTGCGCAGCGCCGACTGGGTCGTGCTGGGTCCGGGGTCCTGGTACTCGTCGGTGCTCGTGCACCTGCTGGTGCCGCAGCTCTCCGCGGCGCTGCACGAGACGTCCGCCCGCCGCTGCGTGACGCTCAACCTCTCGCCCGACGCCGAGACGTCGGGGCTGACCGCCGTCGACCTGCTCGACGCGCTGCACCACCACGCGCCCGACCTGCGGATCGACGTGGTGCTGGCCGACCCGTCGGCGGTCGAGGACGTGGAGGCCGCCGGGGCTGCCGCGGCGCGCCTCGGGGCGAGGCTGGTGATGCGTCAGGTCGCGCTGGGTGACGGCACGGCCCGCCACGACGCGCTGCGTCTGGCGGCCGCGTACCGCGACGTGTTCGACGGGGTCCTGGGCGACGTCCCGCGTGCCTGAGACACCGCGCCACGACGCCGCGAGCACCGTCACGACACGCCGAGGCGTTTCTGAGCGACACGCCGTGGCAGGATGACCGCCATGGCGCTCACGGCACAGGTCAAGAACGAGCTCGCGCGGCTGCGCGTGACCAAGACGTCCTGCCGCAAGGCCGAGGTCGCGGCGATGCTGCGCTTCTCGGGCGGTCTGCACATCATCTCGGGCCGGGTGGTCGTCGAGGCCGAGCTCGACACCGACGCGGCCGCGACACGCCTGCGCGTCGCGATCGCCGAGCTGTACGGGCAGCAGAGCGACCTGATCGTCGTGCAGGCCGGCGGCCTGCGGAAGTCCAACCGGTACGTGGTGCGCGTGGTGCGCGAGGGGGAGTCGCTCGCGCGGCAGACGGGCCTGCTGGACCAGCGCGGGCGGCCCGTGCGTGGCCTGACCCCCGAGGTCGTCGCGGCAGGGGTCGAGGAGGCCGAGGCCGTGTGGCGAGGTGCGTTCCTGGCGCACGGTTCCCTCACGGAGCCGGGCCGCTCGATGGCCCTCGAGGTCACCTGCCCGGGTCCGGAGGCGGCGCTCGCGCTCGTGGGTGCTGCGCGCCGCATCGGCGTGCACGGCAAGTCCCGCGAGGTGCGCGGCGTCGACCGCGTGGTCATCCGGGACGGCGAGGCCATCGGGGAGATGCTCCGCCGCATGGGTGCGACGACGACGCTCGACCTGTGGGAGGAGCGCCGGGCGCGTCGGGAGGTGCGCGGCACCGCCAACCGCCTCGCGAACTTCGACGACGCGAACCTGCGCCGCTCGGCGCGCGCTGCCGTCGCGGCGGGCGCGCGCGTGCAGCGGGCGTTCGAGATCCTCGGCGACGAGGTGCCCGACCACCTGCGCGAGGCCGGCGAGCTGCGCCTCGCGCACAAGCAAGCCTCGCTGGAGGAGCTCGGTCAGCTCGCCGACCCGCCGCTGTCCAAGGACGCCGTGGCGGGGCGCATCCGCCGTCTGCTCTCGACGGCGGACAAGCGCGCGATGGAGCTCGGAATCCCCGACACCGAGGCCGATCTGAGCCCTGACCTGCTGGACCTGTAGCCCGTTCGGGTGCCGGTGTGATGTTTCCCACGTACTGTGGTCGGACCACGTGCGCCACCTGGCGTTCCATACGAACGCGCGAACCCGTTTCCCGGTATAGGCTCGTCCGCGTCAGGTGACGACGGCGTGACCTTCCCCACGGGAAACGTTGGCTTCGTGCCTGTGTGTCTGCGCGGGGGAGATGCGTCGCCGATCACCAGCGCGTGCTCACGCGCGCTGTCATCTACGTGTGCGTCGGGGGACCCGGCGCGCCCCTGAGGAGGCATTGTGACCATCCGCGTCGGGATCAACGGCTTCGGCCGTATCGGACGTAACTTCTACCGGGCCATCGTCGAGTCGGGCGCCGACATCGAGATCGTCGGTGTCAACGACCTCACGGACAACAAGACGCTGGCGCACCTGCTGAAGTACGACACGGTCCTCGGCCGCCTCGGCCAGACGGTCGAGTTCGACGAGGAGAACATCATCGTCGACGGCAAGGCCATCCGTGCCCTCGCCGAGCGCGACCCCGCGAACCTTCCCTGGAAGGAGCTCGGTGCCGACATCGTCATCGAGTCGACCGGCTTCTTCACGGACGCCACCAAGGCGAAGGCGCACATCGACGCTGGCGCCAAGAAGGTCATCATCTCCGCCCCGGCGAAGAACGAGGACGCCACGTTCGTCATGGGCGTGAACAGCGACCAGTACGACCCGGCCGCTCACCACATCATCTCGAACGCGTCGTGCACCACGAACTGCCTCGCCCCCATGGCGAAGGCGCTCAACGACGCCATCGGCATCGAGCGTGGCCTCATGACCACGATCCACGCCTACACGGGCGACCAGAACCTGCAGGACGGCCCGCACCGCGACCTCCGCCGTGCCCGCGCCGCCGCGCAGAACATCGTCCCCACCTCGACGGGTGCCGCGAAGGCTGTCGCCCTCGTGCTCCCCGAGCTCAAGGGCAAGCTCGACGGCTTCGCCATGCGCGTGCCGACGATCACCGGCTCGGCCACCGACCTGACCTTCACCGCCTCGCGCGAGGTCACGGTCGAGGAGGTCAACGCCGCGGTCAAGGCTGCCGCCGAGGGCCCGCTCAAGGGCGTCCTGTCCTACGTCGAGGACGAGATCGTGTCGTCGGACATCGTGACCGACCCGCACCAGTCGATCTTCGACGCCAAGCTCACCAAGGTGAGCGGCGACCTGGTCAAGGTCGTCTCGTGGTACGACAACGAGTGGGGCTACTCCAACTCGCTCGTCAACCTCACCGTGCTCGTCGGCGAGAAGCTCTGACTCTCCCGTAGCTCAGCGTGAACCGAAGGCCGCGTGCGCACCGCTCATCGCGGTGCGCACGCGGCCTTCGCGCTTGTCCCCGTTCCACCCACTGACCGATGGAGTCACTGTGAAGACCATCGCCTCGCTCGGCGATCTCACCGGCAAGAAGGTCCTCGTCCGCGCGGACTTCAACGTGCCGCTGTCCAAGGACGGCACCAAGACGATCACCGACGACGCCCGCATCGTCGCGGCGCTGCCGACGATCAACGCCCTGCTCGACGCCGGCGCCGCCGTCATCGTCATGGCCCACCTCGGCCGCCCGAAGCCCGTCGGCGAGTTCACGTTCGACGAGAACTTCACCCTGGCACCCGTCGCCGCGCGCCTCTCCGAGCTGCTCGGCAAGCCCGTGCCGCTCGCGAAGGACCTGACCGGCCCGTCCGCCCAGGAGATCGTGGCAGCCCTCCAGCCGGGTGAGGTCGCCCTGCTCGAGAACGTCCGCATGGACCCGCGTGAGACGTCGAAGGTCGACGAGGAGCGCCAGGCCGAGGCCGCCGAGCTCGCGCAGCTCGCCGACGTCTACGTGTCCGACGGCTTCGGTGTCGTCCACCGCAAGCAGGCGTCGGTCTACGACATCGCCCAGCTCCTGCCGTCCGCTGCCGGCACGCTGGTCTTCAAGGAGGTCGACTCGCTGTCCAAGGCGACGACCGACCCCGAGCGCCCCTACGTCGTCGTCCTCGGCGGCTCGAAGGTCTCGGACAAGCTCGGCGTCATCTCGAACCTCATCGAGAAGGCCGACCGCCTGCTCATCGGTGGCGGCATGATGTTCACCTTCCTCAAGGCCCAGGGCCACGAGGTCGGCACGTCGCTGCTCGAGGAGGACCAGATCGAGACGGTCCAGGGCTACCTCGCCCGTGCCGCCGAGCGCGGCGTCGAGATCGTCCTGCCGATCGACGTCGTCGTCGCCGACTCGTTCGACGCCCCGGCCCCGGCTGGCGTCGTCCCCGCCGACGCGATGCCCGCCGACAAGATCGGCCTCGACATCGGCCCCGCGTCGGGCGAGCTGTTCGCCGCGAAGCTGGCCGACGCCAAGACCATCGCGTGGAACGGCCCGATGGGCGTGTTCGAGCGCGAGGAGTACGCGGGCGGCACGCGCGCCGTCATGGACGGCCTCATCGCCGCCGGCCGCAACGGTGCGTTCACGATCGTCGGCGGCGGCGACTCCGCCGCGGCCGTCAAGACGCTCGGCTACGACTCCGCCGACTTCGGTCACATCTCCACCGGTGGTGGCGCGTCCCTCGAGCTGCTCGAGGGCAAGACGCTGCCCGGCATCGACGTCCTTGCCGACGAGAACTGAGGGTTGAGCAACCATGGCTAACCGCACCCCGCTGATGGCGGGCAACTGGAAGATGAACCTGGACCACCAGGAGGCCATCGCCACCGTCCAGAAGCTCGCGTGGACGCTCAAGGACGCCAAGCACGACTACTCGGCCGTCGAGGTCGTCGTCTGCACGCCGTTCACCGACCTGCGCTCCGTCCAGACCCTGGTCGACGGCGACAAGCTCGAGGTCAAGTACGCCGCGCAGGACGTCTCGCAGCACGAGTCGGGCGCCTACACGGGCGAGATCTCGGCGACGATGCTCGCCAAGCTCGGCTGCTCGTACGTCGTCATCGGCCACTCGGAGCGTCGTGAGTACCACGCCGAGTCCGACGAGCTCATCAACGCCAAGGTCCGTGCGGCCTTCGGCAAGGGCGTCACGCCCATCCTGTGCGTGGGCGAGGGCCTCGACATCCGCAAGGCGGGCGAGCAGGTCTCGTACACCCTCGCGCAGGTCCGCGCGGGCCTCGCCGAGGTCACCAAGGAGCAGGCGACGCAGATCGTCATCGCCTACGAGCCCGTCTGGGCCATCGGCACCGGCGAGGTCGCCACGCCCGAGGACGCGCAGGAGGTGTGCGGCGCGATCCGCGGTCTGCTCGCCGAGCTGTACGACGAGGAGGTCGCCGCGGCGACCCGCGTCCTGTACGGCGGGTCCGTCAAGTCGTCCAACGTCGCCGACATCATGGCGCAGCCGGACGTCGACGGCGCGCTGGTGGGCGGGGCGAGCCTCGACCCGGAGGAGTTCGCCCGGATCGTGCGCTTCCAGTCGCACGCCTGACCTTCGACGATCACCACGCGACACGCGCCCTCCGAGGGATCGCCCCGGAACCGCCGGGGTTTCCCTCGGGGGGCGCGCGTCACCTAGGCTGGAGCACCATGGACGTCCTGCGCATCATCCTTCAGGTCCTGCTGGTCATCACCAGTGGGTTCCTCACCCTCCTGATCCTCCTGCACAAGGGCAAGGGCGGAGGCCTCTCTGACATGTTCGGCGGCGGCATCTCCGCCAGCGCCGGTTCCTCGGGCGTCGCGGAGCGGAACCTCAACCGCATCACCATCGCGTTCGCCGTCGTGTGGGCCGTCGTGATCGTCCTTCTGGGCCTCATTCAGAAGCTCGGCTGACCTCCGGTACTCTCAGGCTCGTCGTCGGCACCGCTGCCGACGGGAACGTCGAAGGGGAGGTCGGGAAACGTGGCTTCTGCTGGTCATGCAATCCGCGGCTCGCGCGTCGGCGCGGGCCCGATGGGGGAGTCGGAGCGCGGCGACATCGCACCCCGTGCTCGGGTCTCCTACTGGTGCGCGAACGGTCACGAGACGCAGCCGGTCTTCGCGGTCCTCGCGGAGTTCGCCCCGCCGGCGCAGTGGGACTGTCCGCGGTGCGGGTTCCCCGCCGGGCGGGACCAGGCAGCGCCCCCGCCCCCCGTGCACAACGAGCCGTACAAGACGCACCTCGCGTACGTCAAGGAGCGCCGGTCGGACGAGGAGGGTGCGGCCCTTCTGGACGAGGCGCTGGCGGTGCTGCGGCGCCGCCGCGGCGAGGTCGCGTAGCGAGCGCTGGTCGATCCGAACGCTGATTGAGCCCCGTCGAGATCACTCTCGACGGGGCTCAACCTGTGTTCGGCGTGGTCTGGGCGGGGCTCGACCAGCAGCCGTGCCGTTACGGCGCGTCCGACGCCGCGGTGTCGAGCAGCCAGAGCGTGCGGTCGGTGCCGTGCACGCCCGACGCCGGGACCTCGCTCACGTCGTGCCCGGCGAGCGCTGCCGCCGCCTGCTCGGCCTTCTCGGCACCGGCTGCCACGACCCACACCTCGCGGGCCGCGTTGATGGCGTCGAAGGTCAGCGAGACGCGTTCCGCGGGCGGCTTGGGCGAGCCGTGCACGCCGACGGCGCTGCCGCCCGCGCCGAGCGCCTCGTGCCCGGGGAACAGCGACGCCACGTGCCCGTCGGGGCCCATGCCGAGGAGCAGGACGTCGAACGCCGGGACGGGCCCACCATCGGCCTGGGCGGCGAGCTCGGCCGCGTAGGCCCCCGCGGAGGCCTCGGGGGAGTCCGTGGTGTCGGGTCCGGCCACGGGGTGCACGTTCGCCTCGGGCAGCCCCCAGGACGCTACGAGGGTGTCGAGGAGCGCGGCGCGCGCCTGCGTCTCGTTGCGGTCGGGGTCGCCCGCGGGCAGGTAGCGCTCGTCGCCCCACCACAGGTGCACGCCCGACCAGTCGACCGCACCGACGAGCGGGCTGACGGCGGCCGCGGCGAGCGTCGCGATGCCCACCGTCCCGCCCGTCAGGACGACGTGGACCGGGCGGCGGACCGACTGCACGTCGAGGATGCGCGTGAGCAGCCGCGCGGCGGCCGCCTGAGCCAGCACGTCGGCGTCCGGGTGGACGACGACGAGCCGCGCGCCCTTCACTTCGCGACCGCCGCGGCCGACTCGGCGTCGACGGCGGGCAGGCCCGTGATGAGGGCCTCCTCGTAGATCTCGTCGGGGTCGAGCCGGCGCAGCTCCTCGATGATCGCCTCGCTGAGCTTGCGGATCGGCAGCGACACCTTGCGGTCCGGCACGCCGGCCTGGGAGATCGTCACGACACGCCCGTCGGGCCGGTCGAGGACGATGTCGCCGCTCTTGCGCCGCAGCGTCACCTTGGTGATCGCCGTCGTGCCGGGCTTGTGCGCGATCGTCGTCGAGCACCGCAGCTTGGTCCGGAGCCACCCGGCGAGCAGGTCGAGCGACGTGTGCCCCTTCTCGCCCTCGATGACGACGTTCGTGACGGGCTCGTACGGCGGCTGCTCGACGGCCGCCGCGATGAGGCCGCGCCACAGGGTGACGCGTGCCCACGCGAGGTCGGTGTCCCCGGTCGCGTAGTGGGCGCCGAGCGAGCGGATCATCTGCTCCGGCTCGGCCGACATGACCGAGTCGGTGATGCGGCGCTGCGCCATCCGGCCGATGGGGTGCTCCGACGGCGCCTCGGGAGCCTCGCGCGGCCACCAGACCACGATGGGCGCGTCGGGCAGCAGGAGCGGCATCACGACGGCGTCGGGCTGCTCCTGGAGCGGCCCCGTGGCCCGCAGGACGACGACCTCGGAGGCCCCCGCGTCGCCGCCCACGCGGATCTGCGCGTCGAGGCGCGGCGGGGCGTCGACCGGGCCCGCGGACGCGAGGACGAGCACGCGGCTCGGGTGCTCGCGGCTCGCGTCGTTGGCCGCCTCGACGGCGGTCTCGACGTCGGCCTCGTCGGCGATGATCACCAGGGTCAGGACCCGGCCGAGGGCGACCGCGCCGCCCTCGTCACGCAGGCGCACGAGGCGCTTGTCGACGGCCGTGGTGGTGGTCTCCGGCATGTCGATGATCATCAGGGCCTCCTCCAGGCGCGGCCGTCACGGGCCATCATGGCGTCGGCCGAGGGCGGGCCCCAGGTGCCGGCGGGGTACGGCTCGGGCTTGCCGTGCTGCTTGGCCCAGTACGCGGTGATCGGGTCGAGGATCTTCCAGGAGAGCTCGACCTCCTCGCGCGTCGGGAACAGCGGCGGGTCGCCCAGGAGGACGTCGAGGATGAGACGCTCGTACGCCTCCGGGGAGGACTCGGTGAAGGCGTGGCCGTACCCGAAGTCCATCGTCACGTCGCGCACCTCCATCGCGGTGCCCGGCACCTTCGCGCCGAACCGCATGGTGACGCCCTCGTCGGGCTGCACGCGGATGACGAGCGCGTTGTTGCCGAGCTCGGACGTCAGCGACGACTCGAAGGGCAGGTGCGGCGCCTTCTTGAACACGACGGCCACCTCGGTGACGCGGCGGCCCAGGCGCTTGCCCGTGCGCAGGTAGAACGGGACGCCCGCCCAGCGGCGGTTGTCGATGTCGAGGCGGACGGCCGCGTAGGTCTCCGTCGTGGAGTTGGGGTTGAAGCCCTCCTCCTCGAGGAACCCGACAACCTTCTCGCCGCCCTGCCACGCGGCCGCGTACTGGCCACGCGCCGTGTGCCGGCCCAGGTCGCGGGGGAGACGCACCGAGGACAGCACCTTGATCTTCTCGGCGCGCAGCGCGGCGGCATCGAAGTTGACCGGCTCCTCCATCGCCACGAGGGCGAGGAGCTGCAGCAGGTGGTTCTGGATGACGTCGCGTGCGGCGCCGATGCCGTCGTAGTACCCGGCGCGGCCGCCGATACCGATGTCCTCGGCCATCGTGATCTGCACGTGGTCGACGTAGTTGGCGTTCCAGATCGGCTCGAACATCTGGTTGGCGA
>CBINDH010000004.1:0-26344 GCA_966249365.1 uncultured Xylanimonas sp.
CCCCGGCCGCCCCTGCGCGTGCGGGGGGCCCCGCCCCCGGCGGGGGGGGCCGCCCGTCCGCCCCCCACGCTCGACTCGCCGCCGACAGGCGGACGCGCGACGCTGGCTGCATGAGCGACGACGCGATCACCCCGGCGGAGTTCCACGCCTCGGTCGGTACCGGGCCCCGGGTGCCCGACGGCACGGCGACGGCCGTCTTCCGCACCGGCTCCTTCGACGTCGGGGCCCAGCTCGTGGCGCGCATCGCCGAGCTGGCCGAGGCCGCGAACCATCACCCGGACGTCGACCTGCGCTACGAGACGGTGACGGTGCGGCTGACGTCGCACGACGTCGGCGGCCTGTCCCGGCGGGACACTGCGCTGGCGCTCGCCATCTCGGCCGCGGCGCGCGAACTCGGCATCGAGGCCGGATAGGCGCTGTCCGAGGACCGATCTGCGATCCCACGATGTGGGAATAGCGCCAGCGGGCATGACACCGCGCACCCGACGGGCGTAGGTTTCCGTTCATGCAGACGATCCGCCTCGTAGTACTTCCCGGGCGCGCTGGCTGACGCCAGACGTTCCGACGGCCTCGTCAGCGCGCTCACCCCTCGATCGTCCCAGCAGCTCCACCCTGGGATCCGGGGGGTTTTTCATTGCCCCGCAGTGCCCTGGTCCCACCGAACGGCAGGAGAATCCGATGGCTACGCCGCCCCCGAGCCCCGCACAGGTCGCCGCGCGCAGCTCCGTCGTACTCCCCGGCGCACCGGCCGCCCCCGTGGCCGCCGCCGAGGCGATGACGGGCGCACAGGCGGTCGTCCGCTCGCTCGAGGAGGTGGGCGCGGACGTCGTCTTCGGCATCCCCGGCGGTGCGATCCTCCCGCTGTACGACCCGCTCATGGACAGCGGCCGCCTCCGCCACATCCTCGTGCGCCACGAGCAGGGCGGCGGCCACGCCGCGTCGGGCTACGCGCACGCCACCGGCAAGGTCGGCGTCACCATGGCCACGAGCGGGCCGGGCGCGACCAACCTCGTCACGCCGCTGGCCGACGCCAACATGGACTCCATCCCGCTGGTGGCCATCACGGCCCAGGTGACCGCGAGCCTGATCGGCACCGACGCGTTCCAGGAAGCGGACATCGTCGGCATCACGATGCCCGTCACGAAGCACTCGCAGCTCGTCACCGACGCCGCCGAGATCCCGCGCGCGATCCGCGAGGCCTTCCACATCGCGTCGTCGGGCCGCCCGGGCCCCGTGCTCGTGGACATCGCCAAGTCCGCGCTGCAGGCGACGACCGAGTTCTCCTGGCCGGGCGACGTGCGCCTGCCCGGCTACCACCCCGTGACCAAGCCGCACGCCAAGCAGGTGCGCGAGGCGGCCCGGCTGCTCGCCTCGGCGCGCCGGCCCGTGCTCTACGTCGGCGGCGGCATCATCCGCGCGCAGGCGTGGGACGGGCTGCGCAAGCTCGTCGACGTGTCCGGTGCCCCCGTCGTCACCACGCTCATGGCTCGCGGCGCCGTGCCCGACACGCACCCGCAGCACCTCGGTATGCCGGGCATGCACGGCACCGTCCCCGCCGTCGCCGCGCTGCAGAAGGCCGACCTCATCGTGGCGCTCGGCGCCCGCTTCGACGACCGCGTCACCGGCCAGCTCGCGAGCTTCGCGCCGCACGCCGCCGTCGTGCACGCCGACATCGACCCCGCGGAGATCGGCAAGAACCGCACCGCCGACGTGCCGATCGTGGGCGACCTGCGCGAGGTGCTCGCCGACCTCGTCCCCGCCCTGCAGGCGGAGCACGAGCGCGTCGGGCTGCCCGACCTGGCCGCCTGGTGGCACCAGATCGACGCGTGGCGTGCCACGTACCCGCTCGGGTACAGCGAGACCGGTGACGGCCTCCTGTCGCCGCAGCACGTCATCCAGCGCCTGGGCCAGCTCAACGGACCGGACACCGTGTACGTCGCCGGCGTCGGGCAGCACCAGATGTGGGCGGCGCAGTTCATCACCTACGAGCACCCGCGCACCTGGATCAACTCCGGCGGCCTGGGCACCATGGGCTACTCGATCCCCGCCGCGATGGGCGCCAAGGTGGGCCGCCCCGACGCCACCGTGTGGGCGATCGACGGCGACGGCTGCTTCCAGATGACCAACCAGGAGCTCGCGACCTGCGCGATCAACGACATCCCGATCAAGGTGGCGCTGATCAACAACAGCTCGCTCGGCATGGTGCGGCAGTGGCAGACGCTCTTCTACGACGAGCGGTACTCCAACACCGACCTGCACACCGGTCACGGCACGCGGCGGGTGCCCGACTTCGTCAAGCTCGCCGAGGCGTACGACGCCGTCGGCATCCGGGTCGAGTCGCCGGCCGAGGTCGACGACGCGATCAAGCGCGCCAACGAGATCGACGACCAGGTCGTCCTCGTCGACTTCACCGTCTCGCGCGACGCGATGGTGTGGCCGATGGTCGCCGCCGGCGTCTCCAACGACGACATCCAGTACGCCCGCGGCATCTCGCCGGCGTGGGACCGAGAGGACTGAGCACGATGAGCCGTCACACCCTGTCCGTCCTGGTCGAGAACAAGCCCGGCGTCCTGACCCGCGTCTCGGGGCTGTTCGCGCGTCGCGGCTTCAACATCCACTCCCTCGCGGTCGGTCCGACGGAGCACGAGGAGATCTCGCGCATCACGGTCGTCGTCGACGTCGACGAGCTGCCGCTCGAGCAGGTCACCAAGCAGCTCAACAAGCTCGTGCACGTCATCAAGATCGTCGAGCTCGAGAACGAGTCGTCGGTCGGTCGCCAGCTCCTGCTGGTCAAGGTCCGCGCCGACGCCCAGACCCGCTCCGGGGTGCTCGAGGTCGTCAACCTGTTCCGCGCGCACGTCGTCGACGTCGTGACGGACACCGTCGTCGTCGAGGCCGTGGGGACCGACGCCAAGCTCAACGCGCTCGTCGGCGCCCTCGAGCCGTACGGCATCCGTGAGATCGTCAAGTCCGGGACCATCGCCATCGGGCGCGGGTCGCGGTCCATCACCGACCGGGCGCTCGAGCGCGTCCGGGCCACCGCCTAGTCCCCGACCAACTGTTTAGGAGCATCCAAGTGGCTGAGCTTTTCTACGACGACGACGCCGACCTGTCGCTGATCCAGGCCAAGAAGGTCGCGGTCATCGGGTACGGCAGCCAGGGGCACGCTCACGCGCTCAACCTGCGGGACTCCGGCGTCGACGTCCGCATCGGTCTCAAGGAGGGCTCGAAGTCGCGCGCGAAGGCCGAGGAGCAGGGCTTCCGCGTCCTGACCCCGGCGGAGGCGGCCGCCGAGGCCGACGTGGTGGTCATCCTGGCCCCGGACCAGCACCAGCGTCACCTGTACGCGCAGGACGTCGCGCCGAACCTCGAGGCGGGCAACACCCTCGTGTTCGGCCACGGCTTCAACATCCGCTTCGGCTACATCAAGCCGGCCGAGGGCATCGACGTCATCATGGTCGCGCCCAAGGCCCCGGGGCACACCGTGCGCCGCGAGTACGTCGCGGGCCGCGGAATCCCGGACATCATCGCCGTCGAGCAGGACGCCTCGGGCACCGCCTGGGACCTCGCCCTGTCGTACGCGAAGGCCATCGGCGGCACGCGCGCGGGCGTCATCAAGACGACGTTCACCGAGGAGACCGAGACCGACCTGTTCGGCGAGCAGGCCGTCCTGTGCGGTGGCGTGTCGCACCTCGTCCAGGCGGGCTTCGAGACGCTCACCGAGGCCGGCTACCAGCCCGAGATCGCCTACTTCGAGGTGCTGCACGAGCTCAAGCTCATCGTCGACCTCATGTGGGAGGGCGGCATCGCCAAGCAGCGCTGGTCGGTCTCCGACACCGCCGAGTACGGCGACTACGTCTCCGGCCCGCGCGTCGTGACGCCCGCCGTCAAGGAGTCGATGAAGGCGGTCCTCGCGGACATCCAGTCGGGCGCCTTCGCCGAGCGCTTCATCGCCGACCAGGACAACGGTGGCAAGGAGTTCTTCGAGCTGCGCGAGAAGGAGGCGCAGCACCCCATCGAGAAGACGGGCCGCGAGCTGCGCGCCCACTTCGCGTGGAAGCAGCAGGACGCGGACTACACCGAGGGCTCGGCGGCGCGCTGACCTCGACTTCTGCTGGTTGAGCCCCGTCGAAGCCTTTGAGCCCCGTCGAAACCACCCAAGCCGGGTTTCGACGGGGCTCAACCAGCACAAGGCGTGGGCTCGGTCAGCAACGGGTCGCCGGGGCCTGGTTTGATGGCCCCGTGACCGACGACCTGAACGCGCCCGATGCCGCAGAGCCGCCCGCCGACGACGTCGAGCAGGCGCGGCGGATCCAGCAGTTCTGGGAGCTGACCCGCGCGCGGGCCGGCCTGGCCTGGATCTCGTCCTCCGTGGTGGGCGCGAGCTGGAGCGAGCAGGTGCCGCCGCCGGCCTGGGCGTTCGGGGACTCGCCGGCGCTCGCGAACGAGCTCCTCGGGCTGGTGCTGGTCGGCGAGAAGACGGGCACGTCCAGCGCGCGCGCCGAGCTCGATGCCGTGGGGGAGCCGATGCCGGCCAAGGGCGACCTGTCGATCCTGCTCGACGGGGCGGGGGAGCCGAAGGCGCTCATCCGCACGACGCGGGTCGACGTCGTCGCTTTCGACCAGGTGACCGAGGAGTTCGCCGCCTCCGAGGGCGAGGACGACCGGACGCTCGCATCGTGGCGGGCGGGCCACGAGGCCTACTGGCGGCGGGTGCTGCCCCCGCTCGGGCTCGAGTTCGACCCCTCGATGGACGTCGTCTGCGAGCGGTTCGAGCTGCTCTACCCCAAGGCGCGCGACCGCTGACCGAACGGGTGACCGCCCGGCGCCACCGATGTCCAGTCTTCGAGACGGCCGTCCCGCATCGTGGTGCACGAGGGCTACCCTCGGCACTATGACGCGCAACATCGAGCTCGCCGTGGTCGCGGGCGACGGCATTGGTACCGAGGTCGTCGAGCAGGGTCTTCTCGTCCTGGAGGCGGCGCTCGCCGGCTCGGACGTCAAGATCGGCACCACCTAGTTCGACCTGGGCGCGCGCCGCTGGCACGCCACGGGCGAGACGCTGTCCGACGAGACGCTCGAGGCCATCAAGGGCCACGACGCGATCCTGCTCGGCGCGATCGGCGACCCGACCGTGCCGTCGGGCGTGCTGGAGCGCGGCCTGCTGCTCAAGCTGCGGTTCGCCCTGGACCACTACGTGAACCTGCGCCCCAACAAGCTCTACCAGGGCGTCACCTCGCCGCTCGCCAACCCGGGCGAGGTCGACTTCGTCGTCGTGCGCGAAGGCACCGAGGGCCCGTACGTGGGCAACGGCGGCGCGATCCGCACGGGGACCCCGCACGAGGTCGCCACCGAGGTCTCGCTCAACACCGCATTCGGTGTCGAGCGCGTCGTGCGCTACGCCTTCGAGAAGGCCGCACAGCGCGAGCGCAAGCACCTGACCCTGGTGCACAAGCACAACGTGCTGGTGCACGCAGGCCACCTGTGGCGCCGCACCGTCGAGGCCGTCAACGCGGAGTTCCCGCAGGTCACCACCGACTACCTGCACGTCGACGCGGCGACGATCTTCCTCGTCACGAACCCGTCGCGCTTCGACGTCATCGTCACCGACAACCTCTTCGGCGACATCATCACCGACGAGGCCGCCGCGATCACGGGCGGCATGGGCCTCGCCGGCTCGGCCAACATCAACCCCGACGGCACCTTCCCGTCCATGTTCGAGCCCATCCACGGCTCGGCCCCGGACATCGCCGGCCAGGGCAAGGCCGACCCCACCGCGACGGTGCTCAGCGTGAGCATGCTGCTCGACCACCTCGGCCTGACCGCGGAGGCGGCGCGTGTCGAGCGCGCCGTGGCCGCCGACCTCGCCGAGCGCGGCGGCGTCGTACGCACGACGGCGGAGGTCGGTGCCGACCTCGCCGCCCGCGTCCGCGGCTGAGGCGAGCGCCTCAACCCTCACCGGCTGGCCGAGACAGCACCGAAGACCCCGCCCATGGGCGGGGTCTTCCGCGTGTGGGCGTGCAAGACTCAGACACGTACACACGGAAAGGCGAAGATCGATGACGAGCACGACCTCGAACGACATCCTGTCAGGGGACATCGAAGGGATCGTCTCCCTGTTCGACGTCAGACCCACGGACACGCCGACGCCCGACGACGAGCGCGCTGCCAAGCTCGCCTCGCCGAAGTTCGGCACCGTCTTCACCGACCACATGGCCCGCATCAGCTGGCGCCGTGACAGCGGGTGGGTCCACCGTCGGGTCGAGAAGTACGGGCCGCTCCAGCTCGACCCGGCCACCGCCGTCCTGCACTACGCGCAGGAGATCTTCGAGGGCCTCAAGGCCTACCGGCACGCCGACGGCACCGTGTGGTCGTTCCGGCCCGAGGCCAACGGGGCCCGCATGGCCCGCTCGGCCCATCGGCTGGCCCTGCCGGCGCTGCCGGTCGAGGACTTCATCGCCGCGTGCGCCGTGCTCGTGCGCACCGACCTCGCCTGGGTTCCGTCCACGCCCGACTCGAGCCTCTACCTGCGGCCGTTCATGTTCGCCTCCGAGCCGTTCCTCGGCGTGCGTGCGGCCGACGAGGTCGAGTTCCTCGTCATCGCCTCGCCGGCCGGGGCGTACTTCTCCGGCGGCGTGAAGCCCGTGTCCATCTGGGTCGACGCCGAGTACCACCGGGCCGGGCCCGGCGGCACGGGAGCGGCCAAGTGCGGCGGCAACTACGCCGCGTCGCTGCTGCCGCAGGAGCAGGCGGCCGCCAAGGGCTTCGACCAGGTGTGCTTCCTCGACGGCGGGACGAACACCAACCTCGAAGAGCTCGGCGGCATGAACGTCTTCCTCGTGATGGACGACGGGTCGGTGCACACCCCGGAGCTCACCGGGTCGATCCTCGAAGGGGTGACCCGTTCGTCGATCCTGCAGCTCGTGCGCGACCAGGGCCGCGACGTCGTCGAGCGCCGCATCCCGCTCGCCGAGGTGGTCGAGGGGCTGCAGTCCGGCCGCATCGCGGAGATGTTCGCGTGCGGCACGGCCGCCGTCGTCACCCCGGTGGGGCGCCTCGCGGGCGACACCTTCGACGCGACGATCGGCACCGGCGAGCCGGGCGAGCTGACGATGGCGGTCCGCCAGGAGCTGACCGGCATCCAGTACGGCCAGGTCGCCGACCGTCACGGCTGGATGCGTCGTCTCGCCTGAGACGCGCCGCCTCACGCTTGACGCGACCGCAGGCTCGAGCGGGTCCTTCCCGCCCGAGCCTGCGTGCGTCTCACAGGGTGCGGTCCCGGCGGACCAGGGTGCGTGACAGCACGCCGGTCAGCAGCGACCACACCGCCACGCCCAGGACCAGCCAGACGACGGCGGTGAGCACCTCGCTCAGGCCCACGTCGCCGCCCGTGAACTGGATGGCGGCCAGGATGACGGTGGCCAGCGCCACCACCCAGCCGAAGAACGACGCGGGCTTCGGCGTCGTCGCGACGAACAGGTGCAGAAGCACGGCGGCGACCAGCGCGAACAGTGCGCCGGCGATGGCCCAGCTCATGGCGTCGCCACCGAACGGCGGGTCGTGCAGCTCCTGGTCCGCCACCCGCTCGACGACGAACCACGCGACGACGCCGATGAGGGCCGCGACGATGATGGTGGCGAACGCGCCACCCCAGTAGCGGCCCGCGTCGAGACCCAGGCGCGGGTCGTTCGTGGGTGCGGCCGTCACGTCGCCCTGCGGGTCGTACGCGGCGGGCGCGGTGTCGTAGGGGACCTGCGGGGCGGGCTCGACGGGGTGTCGAGGGTCGTACGGTCGGTCCGGCTCGGTGGGTCGGTTCAGGTTGCTCATCGCAAGCTCCTCCCGTGATGGACACCTCCACCCGACCACGGGCGCCGTTCACTCGCAGGACGACGACGGCGCCACCCAGCGGACCGCAGGCCTCGCGCGGCCGTGCGTGTGGCACCATGGGGGCGTGACCGTGCAGCACACCCGCACCATCATTAGCTAGCGCGTTCGGCCCACCCCCGCCGGACGCGCAGACCTTCCGTGGCATCGGAGGGTCTTTTTGTTTATGCAGGCCTGCTACTGAGCCACCAGGAAGAGGGATCCACCGTGACCTTCGACGTGTACGACACCACGCTGCGCGACGGCGCGCAGCAGGAGGGCATGAACCTCACCGTCGCGGACAAGCTCGCGATCGCACCGCTGCTCGACGAGCTCGGCGTCGGGTTCATCGAGGGTGGCTGGCCCGGCGCGATCCCCAAGGACACCGAGTTCTTCCGCCGCGCCCGTTCGGAGCTCCTGCTCAAGAACGCCGTGCTCGCCGCGTTCGGGTCCACGCGCAAGGCTGGCGCGGCGGTCGACGCCGATCCGCAGGTGCGTGCTCTGCTGGACTCCGAGGCGAGCGTGCTGACACTGGTGGCGAAGTCGGACATCCGGCACGTCGAGCGGGCGCTGAAGACGACGCGGGCCGAGGGGCTCGCCATGATCACCGACACCGTGCGCTTCCTCGTGGGTGAGGGCCGCCGCGTGATCCTCGACGCCGAGCACTTCTTCGACGGGTACCGGTTCGACCCCGTGTTCGCGACCGACGCGGCCCGCGCGGCGTTCGACGCGGGCGCCGAGGTGGTCACCCTGTGCGACACCAACGGCGGCATGCTTCCGCACTGGGTCTCCGACGTCGTGGGCGAGGTGCGGGCCGCGCTCGGCGACGGGCCGCGGCTCGGCATGCACGCCCACAACGACACCGGCTGCGCCGTCGCGAACTCGCTCGCCGCGGTCGACGCGGGCGCCAGCCACGTCCAGGGGTGCGTCAACGGCTACGGCGAGCGCACCGGCAACGCCGACCTCGTCGCGATCGTCGCGAACCTCGAGCTCAAGAACGGCATGGACCTGCTCGCGGACGGCGGCCTGCGCGAGGCCACCCGCATCGCGCACGCCATCGCCGAGATCACCAACATCGCCCCGTTCCAGCGACAGCCCTACGTCGGTGCGAGCGCGTTCGCGCACAAGGGCGGGCTGCACGCCGCGGCGATCAAGGTCGACCCCGACCTGTACCAGCACACCGACCCCAAGGCCGTCGGCAACGACATGCGGATGCTCGTCTCGGACATGGCCGGCCGAGCCGCCGTCGAGCTCAAGGGCCGTGAGCTCGGCTTCGACCTCACGGGCCAGTCCGAGCTGCTCACGCGCGTCACGAACCGCGTCAAGGAGTCCGAGGCCAGCGGCTACACGTACGACGCCGCCGACGCGTCGTTCGAGCTGCTGCTGCGCGAGGAGCTGACGGGGGAGCGGCCGACCTACTTCGAGGTCGAGTCGTGGCGCACGATCGTCGAGACGCAGCCCGGGCAGGGCCAGGGCCACGGGGCGGAGGCGTCGGCCGAGGCGACCGTCAAGCTGCGCGCGGGCGGCGAGCGGTTCGTCTCCACGGGTGAGGGCAACGGCCCCGTCAACGCGCTCGACCAGGCGCTGCGCCTGGCGCTGACGCGCATCTACCCGGAGATCGACCGGTTCGAGCTCACCGACTTCAAGGTGCGCATCCTCGACACCGAGCAGGGCACCGACTCGACCACCCGCGTCCTCGTGGTCACGACCGACGGCGAGCACACCTGGTCGACGGTCGGCGTCGGGCCGAACATCATCGAGGCGTCGTGGGAGGCGCTGCTCGACGCGCACGTGTACGGCCTGCTGCACGCGGGGGTCGAACCGCGCTGACTCAGCCTCTGCTGGTCGAGCTCGTCGACACCACCTCGCCGCCGTCCGCCGGGCGCACCCGTGCGAGCGGGCGGCCCCGTGTGCTGGCCCACAGCACGCCGGCCACCACGAGCGCGGACCCCACGAGCTCGGCCGGCGTCGGGCGCTCGGCGAGCAGCAGCCAGGCGGCCGTGATGCCCGCGACGGGCACCAGCATCGAGTACGGGGCCACCCGCCCGGCGGGGTGCCGCGCCATGAGCGCGGTCCACAGTCCCGAGCCCAGCAGGGTGCCCAGCAGCACCGTGTAGGCCATGCCCGCGATCGCGAGCAGGCCGGTCCTCGTCCCGAGCGTGGTGAACGACTCGCCGATCGCCGTCGTCCCCTCGAACACCAACGACGCCGCGAGCATCGGCAGCGGCGGCACCACGGACATCCACAGCACCAGGTGCAACGGCTTGACGTCCGGGTTCCCCGCGACGGCGAGCCGGTTGCCGAGGTTGCCGAACGCCCACCCCAGGCCGCCCGCGACGACGAGCAGGAACGGGCCGACACCCGTCGCGGCCCCGCGCTCCCGCCCGACGACGACGAGGCCGACGACGGCGACCGCGATGCCCACGAGCTGACGCGCCCGCAACGGCTCGCTCAGCAGCGCCGCACCCAGCAGCACGGTGAACGGGGCCGAGCACTGCAGCACCAGGGACGCCAGCCCGGCCGGCATGCCCGCGGCCATACCCCAGTACAGGAACAGGAACTGCAGCGTCCCGAACCCCGCCCCGTACAGCAGCAGCCAGCGCACCGGCACACGAGGCCACGGGACGAGCAGCACCGTCGGGACGGCGATGAGGCCGAACCGCAGCGCGACCGCGAGCAACGGCGGGAACTGGTCGAGGGCGGCGTCGATCGCGACGAAGTTCACGCCCCACAGGACGGCGACAGCGATCGCGAGCAGGCGGTGGGTGACCGGCATCGCTCGATGCTGCCCCATCCGCCCCGCCCAGGGCACCGCAATTCACCCTTGTCCCGGCAGGTGACCGCACGGGACGATCCGCGCATGTCCGACGACGTCACGCGGGTCTCGCCCCCACAGCGCGTGCACCCGCTCGCCCGGAACTTCGGGTGGCTGAGCGCGATGATGCTGGTCGGCATCGCCGTCGTGCTGGTCGCCACCGCGCTCACCACCCCCGAGCCCGCGTACATCGTGGACGGTGACATCACCGCCTGGCAGGAGTCCGGCACGGCCGACGGGTGGTGGTCGGTGGTCGTCACCGGGTGGGCGCTCGTGGCCGGGGCAGCCATCGGTCTCTCGGTGACCCTGTACGAGGTCATCGACAGGCTCATGAAGCACGTCGACAGCCGCACGTGAGTCACGCCACCCCCATCCCCGGCGGCGACGTCGTACGGTGGGCACCGTGCGTGGTGAGTACAAGGTCCCCGGCGGCAAGCTGGTCGCAGTCGAGCTCGACGTCGTCGACGGGGCGCTGAGCGACGTCCATCTCTCCGGGGACTTCTTCCTCGAACCCGACGACGCGCTCGCGGTGATCGACGCCGCCCTGACCGGGCTGCCCACCGACACCTCGACGCACGCGATCGCGGACGCCGTCGACGCGGCGCTCGCGGACGCGACCTCGGCGGGCACGGTTGCCGGCCCGGTGACGATGGTGGGCTTCGACGCCCGCGCCGTCGGCGTCGCCGTGCGCCGCGCGCTCGGGCTCGCGACGACGTGGGACGACCACGTCTTCGAGGTGCTGCGCCCCGGTCCGCTGCCCGTGCGCACCCTCGCCGCGCTCGACCAGGTGCTGACCGAGGAGCTCGCCGAGGGCCTGCGCGGCCCGACCCTGCGGTTCTGGGAGTGGGACGAGCGGGCCGTCGTCATCGGCTCGTTCCAGTCGCTGTCCAACGAGCTCGACCCCGAGGGTGTCGCCAAGCACGACGTCACCGTGGTGCGCCGCATCTCCGGTGGCGGGGCCATGTTCATGGAGGCCGGCAACTGCGTGACGTTCTCGCTCGTGGTGCCCGCCTCGCTCGTGGACGGGCTCTCGTTCGAGCAGTCCTACGCGTTCCTCGACTCCTGGGTGCTCGAGGCGCTCAGGTCGATCGGCGTCGAGGCGTTCTTCTCGGGCATGAACGACGTCGCCTCGCCCGCCGGCAAGCTCGCCGGCTCCGCGCAGAAGCGGCTCGCCGGGGGTGCCGTGCTGCACCACATGACGATGGCGTACGACATCGACAGCGACAAGATGCTCGAGGTGCTGCGCATCGGCCGCGAGAAGCTGTCCGACAAGGGCACGAAGTCGGCCAACAAGCGGGTCGACCCGCTGCGCTCGCAGACCGGCATGGCGCGCGAGGAGATCATCGACGCGTTCGAGGCCTGCTTCAAGCGCCTGTACCGCACGACGGACTCGGAGCTGCGCCCCGACGAGCTGGACCGCGCCGAGAAGCTGGTCGAGACGAAGTTCGCCACGGACGACTGGATCGCCCGGGTCCCATAGGGCACGCGCCCCTCTGAACCCCTCCTGACAGATCGCCCCGATCGCCGAGATGGCGATTCTCGTCGCTTCGACCCGCCGCAAAGCGACGAGAACTGCCATCTCGGCGAGGTGCGGCCGAGTCGGGGTCCCGGCGGGGTGGTTGCGTCAGCGCGGGCCGAAGATCGCCGTTCCGACGCGGACGATCGTGGCGCCCTCCGCGACGGCGAGGGCGAGGTCGCCCGTCATGCCCATCGACAGCTCGCGCGCCTCCGCCGTGCCCGGGGCGCCGCTCGCGAGCACCTCGTCGCGGATCGTGCGCAACCGCGCGAACCCGGCGCGCACGACGTCGTCGTCGGCGGACCGGGCGCCGATGGTCATGAAGCCCACGAGGCGCAGCCCGGGGAGCGCGGCGACGTCGCGCGCGAGCCCGGGAGCGTCGCCGGGTGCGACGCCCGCCTTGGTCGGCTCGCCGGACACGTTGACCTGGACCATGACGTCGAGCACGCGCCCGGCGCGCTCGCAGCGCGTCGACAGCGCGGTCGCGATCGCGAGCGAGTCGACGGTCTCGACGCACGACGTCGTCGCCAGCGCCTGGTTGACCTTGTTGGACTGCAGGTGCCCGATGAGGTGCACCTCCACCGTGCCCGCGGCGACGCGGTCGGCGAGCGCCGGCGCCTTCGCGACCAGCTCCTGCACGCGGTTCTCGCCGACCAGCACGGGCCCGTCGCCCCACCCGGTGGCGCTCGCGGCGGCGGTGACGGCGTCGAGCAGGGTCGTGGCGTCCTGCGTCTTGGTGGCCAGCAGCACGCGGACCTCGCGGGGGTCGCGGCCGGCCGCGCGGGCGGCGTCGTCGACACGGGAGCGCACGGCGGCGATTCGGGACGCGAGGGGCAGGGGCGAAAGTCTAGGAGCGCCGAATCAGGGTCGATCTCAGGGAAGCCCTTGATGACTGCGGGCCCGCGGTCCGGGACGATAGGAGCACTGTGAAGACCATCCTGAACATCATCTGGCTCGTGTTCGCCGGCTTCGCCCTGTTTCTCGGGTACATGCTCGCCGGCGTCCTGCTCCTTCTCCCGATCGTGACGATCCCGTTCGCGCTCGCGTCGTTCCGCATCGGCGTCTACGCGCTGTGGCCGTTCGGCCGCACCGTCGTCGACCGCCCGACCGCGGGCGTGCCGAGCGCCGTCGGGAACGTGCTGTGGGTCGTCCTCGCGGGCTGGTGGCTCGCGCTGGGCCACATCGTCACGTCGATCCCGCTGTTCGTCTCGATCATCGGCATCCCGATGGGCTGGGCGAACCTCAAGCTGATCCCGGTGTCGCTCATGCCGCTCGGCAAGGTGATCGTGCGCTCCTGAGCGGCTCAGCGCGCGACGTCCGCCAGCGTCGCGCCCGTGAGGCGGACGAGGTCCGCCGGGGCGAGCCCCAGGTCGAGCCCGCGCCGCCCGCCCGAGACGTAGACGACGTCGTGGGCCTGCGCGGACACGTCCACGACCGTCGTGTGGCGCTGTTTCTGACCCAGCGGCGAGATGCCGCCCACGACGTAGCCCGTCGCGCGCTCTGCCGCGGCGGGCTGCGCCATCGCCGCGCGCTTGCCGCCGACGGCGCGGGCGAGCGCCTTGAGGTCGAGCTGCCGGTCCACCGGCACGACGCCGACGACGAGCCGCCCGTCGACGTCCGCGAGCAGCGTCTTGAACACCTGCGCCGGGTCGACGCCCATCGCGGCGGCCGCCTCGAGCCCGTAGCCGAGGGTTGAGGCCGGGTCGTGCTCGTAGGTGTGCACGGTGTGCGGCACGCCCGCGCGCTGCAGCGCGACGACGGCGGGGGTGCCGCCCGCGTTCTTCTTGGCCATCGGGCGAGTCTCGCGACAGCAGGGGCACCCCGCAACGGGTTCTCGGAGTGCGAGCGACGACGGCGCGGCGCGTGCGCGCGCACCCGTGCGTAGGGTGGCGGCGTGCTCCCTGCCGTTCTCGCCGCCATCCTGGTCGGCGGGTCCCTCCAGCGGGTCACCGGCATGGGGTTCGCGCTGGTGTCCGGCCCGTTCCTCGTGCTGATGCTCGGCGCCGGCCAGGGCGTGCTGATGCTCAACGTGCTCGGTGCGATGAGCGCCGGGCTGATCCTCGTGCGGGTGTGGCGCGCGGTCGAGTGGCGGCGATTCGCCGTCCTGGCCACCGCCTCGGTGTGCACCACCGTGCCGGCCGCGTGGCTGCTGCGCGACGCGTCGGGGCCGGCGCTCGAGGTCACGGTCGGGCTCGTCATCATCGCCGGGATGACCGTCGCGCTGCTCGCGAACCGGATGCGGACCGAGCGTCCGCTGTGGCGCAGCGGGAACCCGTGGCCCGCCGTCGCCGCGGGGGCGCTGAGCGGCGCCGGGAGCGTCACCGCGGGTGTCGGCGGGCCGCCCATGGCCGCCTACGCGGTGCTCGACCGGTGGGACCCGCGCCGGTTCGCGGCGACCCTGCAGCCCTTCTTCATCGTCAACGCCACCGGGTCCGCCGGCGCCAAGCTGGCGCTGACCGACGCGACGCTGCCGCCGCTGGAGCCGTGGGCGTGGGCCGTCATCGTCGCGGCGGTGTTTCTTGCCTCGGTCATCGGGGACGTCCTCGCGCGGCGCGTCCCGCGCGCGGCCGTGCGCCGGGTGCTCGTCGTCATCGCCTACCTCGGCGGGCTGGCGACGCTGCTGCGCGGGCTCGGGGTGCTCCCGGGGTGACCGGCGGTCAGTACGTCGTCGGCGTCGACTCGTGCTGCCAGTGCCACGGCTCCGGCAGGCGGCCCGTGGGCCGCGCCCAGTCCGGGTTGACCCAGCCGAACCCGGCGGCGTGGGCGTCGAGCCACGCGAACCGCGCGTTGCCGGGCGTCGAGATGCCGTCGATGTCGATGGCCGTGCCCAGGCCGTGGTTCGAGCAGCCGGGCGGTGCCGCGAGCGGGTTCGGGTTGCCCGGGTTGTAGACGGCGAGCTGCTGCTCGTAGGACCGGTAGGCCGAGTTGAGCGGCAGGTCGTCCCCGAACCGGGCGCGGAACGCGTCGTTGAGCTGCACCAGGCTCGGCAGCACGTCGGCACGGATCCGGTACCGCGTGTCCCACGGCACGGGTGCCAGGTCCGCGTCCGCGAGGCGGCCCGCCTCCGGGAACCACACCTGGTCCGGGAAGGGGCACGTGACGGCGTCCTGGGCGGTCATGAGCGCGACGGTCGCGTCGCGCACCGCCGTGGTCGACGTCGTGAGCCGTGCGGTGGCCGCCTCGACCTGGTGGGCCTCGTCCGCGGCGACGTCCGCCAGCGCGGTGCTCGCCCCGACGGCGGCGGTCGCCTCCGCCAGCGCGCCGACCAGAGCAGAGCGGACGTCGTCGGGCGCACCGAGGCCCTCGGTCGCGGCGACGATCTGGTCGCCGCGCTCCGCCACCGGCGCCAGGGCCGCGCGTGCGGACTCCGCGTCCGCGAGCGCCTTGCTGAGCCGGGACGCCGCGACGTCGTCGACGGCCGCCTGGAGCGCGGCGCGCGCGCGCACGGCGTCGCCGGGGCGCCGCTCGAGGATCGGTGTCTCGTCGAGCAGCGCGTCGGCGTCGGCGAGCGACGCGGTGAGCGCGATGCGCGACGCGTCGTCGGCAACCCGCCCCTCGGACTCGGCGAGCACGCTGCGTGCCGCGGGCAGCGCGGCCCGCAGGTCGCCGGCCTCGGCGCGGACGACGACGGCGACGGCGCCGCCCGCCGCGAGGACGACGGCGAGCGTGCCGGCGACCAGCGCGGGGACGAGCCGGCGGCGTTGGGTCGCGTGCGGGCTGTGGGTGTGCCGGACCTGGATCTCGCCCCAGTGGGAGCGCACCGCGGCGACCAGGAGCGCCCCGAGCACGGCCCCGGCCGCGTACCAGGCGATGTCGGACGCCGAGAACGTGGTGCCCAGGACGTAGCGCGCCACCGGGACGCGCGCGACGACGTCGGCGGGCACCCCCGTGAGCTGGAGCGCCTCGACCCCCGCGCTGACGGCCCAGCCGATCGCCCCGGCGACCCACGACGCCAGGCGCGGCCACGCGAGGGAGACGAGCAGCACCATGAGGGCCGCGAAGAGGACGTCCCCGACCGGTCCGGCGACGTCGGCGGGCGCCCACGCGTGCACGCCCACGCCCGCGAGCACGACGACGACGGCGAGCGCGGCCGTCACGAGTCGGCGCGCGGGGATACCGGTGGTGGGGAGGGGCACGCGTGCACGGTACCCGCTCCGCGTGCTCAGCCGATGGGTCCGACGCCCAGCACCGTCAGGACGACGACGCCCGCCTCGTCGCTCGCGGCGAGGTCGACGCGGGCGGTGATCGCCCAGTCGTGGTTGCCGTCGAGGTCGTCGAGGACCTGGCGGACCCACCAGGTGTCTGCGTCGACCTTCTCGCCGCCGGGCGTGACGGCGCCGGGCTCGAGGATGGTGAGCAGCGTCGAGGCGCGGGCGGGGGCGTCCACGCCGATGGCGTCGTCGCCCTGCTCGACGAACAGGTCGTCGAGGGCGTCCTCCCACGCGTCGGCGTCCCACGCGCTGGTGCCTGAGGAGGCCCCGAGCGCGGCGTAGTCCTCGCGGGCGGCGAGCTCGACGAGCCGGAACATCGCGTTGCGGACCAGGCGGCGGAAGGCGCGCGGGTTGCCGGTGACGGGGCGGGTGGGTGCCTCGTCCTCGTCGCCGCGCCGCCAGGCCGTGTCGTCGGCGTCGTCGTCGACGGGGTTGGCGAGCCGCTCCCACTCGTCGAGCAGGGACGAGTCGGTGCCGCGCACCGTCTCGCCGAGCCACTCGACGATCTCGGCGACCTCCTCGGTGCGGTGCTCGTCGGGCACCACCTGGCGCAGCGCCCGGTAGGCGTCGGCGAGGTAGCGCAGCACGACGCCCTCGGTGCGTTCGAGCTGATAGCGGCTGATGAGCTCCTGGAACGTCATGGCACGTTCGACCATGTCGCGCACCACGGACTTGGGGGCGAGCTCGGCGTCCGCGACCCACGGGTTGGTCTGCTTGTAGATGGCGAACGCGGGCTCGAGCAGCTCGACCAGGGGCTTGGGCCAGGTGACGTCCTCGAGCAGCGCCATGCGCTCCTCGTACTCGATGCCCTCGGCCTTCATCGCGGCGACGGCCTCGCCGCGCGCGGCGTTCTGCTGCCCGTAGAGGATCTGGCGGGGGTCGTCGAGCGTTGCCTCGATGACGGACACGACGTCGAGGGCGTGCGTGGGCGAGGCGACGTCGAGCAGGTCCATCGCGGCGAGCGCGAACGGGGAGAGGGTCTGGTTGAGCGCGAAGTCGCGCGGGACGTCGACCGTGAGCCGCACCGACGGCCGCCATCCGGACGGGCGGGTGGCGTCCGGGACGCGCACGCGCTCGACGACGCCGGCCTGGCGCAGCGACCGGTAGATGCGGAACACCTGCCGGACGTGGCCCGCGCGGGCGCCCTCGCCGTCGTGGTTCGCGGTGAGCAGGTGGCGCATCGCGTCCACGGGGTCGACGGTCTCGCCGTCGGCGTGCCGGGTGCGGGACAGGACGTTGAGCACCATGGCGTGCGAGACGCGGAACTGGGAGGTCAGCGGCTCCGGGTCGGCGTCGCGCAGCCGCTCGAAGGTCGCGTCGGTCCAGTTGACCGCCCCGGGGGGTGCCTTCTTGCGGACGATCTTCTTGAGCTTCTTCGGGTCGTCGCCGGCCTTCTGCAGCGCCTTGCGGTTCTCGATGACGTGCTCGGGTGCCATGACGAGCACCTCGCCGATCGTGTCGAACCCGGCGCGCCCGGCCCGGCCCGCGATCTGGTGGAACTCGCGCGCGGTCAGGTGCCGCATGCGCTCGCCGTCGAACTTCACCAGGCCCGTCATGAGCACGGTGCGGATCGGCACGTTGATGCCGACGCCGAGCGTGTCGGTGCCCGCGACGACCTTGAGGAGGCCCTTCTGGGTGAGTCGTTCCACCAGGCGGCGGTACTTGGGCAGCATGCCCGCGTGGTGCACCCCGATCCCGTGCCGCACCAGGCGCGAGAGCGTCTTCCCGAAGCCCGTGCCGAAGCGGAACGCGCCGATCTCGGCGGCGATGGCGTCCTTCTCGGACTTCGTGGCCACGTTCATCGAGAGCAGCGACTGCGCGCGTTCGACGGCGTCCTTCTGCGTGAAGTGCACGACGTACACCGGCGCGCGCCGGGTCTGGACGAGCTCGTCGAGCACCTCGGTGAGCGGTTCGACGACGTAGGAGAACGTCAGGGGGACGGGACGTTCGGCTCCCGTCACCTCGGCGACCGGCCGCCCGGACCGCTCCTCCAGGTCGGCCCGGAGCGCGGTGGTGTCGCCGAGCGTGGCGCTCATGAGGACGAACTGCGTGTGCGGCAGCTCGAGCAGCGGCACCTGCCACGCCCACCCGCGCTGCGGGTCCCCGTAGTAGTGGAACTCGTCCATGACGACCTGGGCGATCGCGTCCTCGGCGTCGGGGTCGCCGGCGCCGCGGCGCAGCGCGAGGTTCGCGAGGATCTCCGCGGTGCAGCAGATGATCGGTGCGTCGGCGTTGACGGCCGAGTCGCCCGTCATCATGCCGACGTTCTTCGACCCGAACGCCGCGACGAGGTCGAAGAACTTCTCGCTGACCAGCGCCTTGAGCGGCGCGGTGTAGAACGTGCGCCCTCCGCGTCCGGCACGGTGCGCGGCCAGCGCCGCGAACTGGGCGCCCATCGCCACGAGCGACTTGCCCGACCCGGTGGGCGTCGCGAGGACCACGTGCTCGCCGACCATCGCGGCCAGGAGCGCCTCCTCCTGGTGCGGGTAGAGCGGGCGGCCACCCTCGGCGGCCCACCGCGCGTACGACTCGAAGAGCGTGTCGGCGTCGGGGGCCTTGCCGGTCGGCGGGGGCAGGTAGGGGATCAGGGTGCCCGCGGGGCGGGGGACCGCTGTGGTCGTGGTCATCGCCGCCATTGTCCCAGGCCGGTCACCGCTCGCCCGCCTGCACGGCCGCGACGCCGGCGAGCACGAGCGCCCCGCCCACGAGCTGCGCCGTCGTCGGGAGCTGGTCGAGCAGCACCCACGCGACGACGACGGCGAGCACGACCTCGAACAGGCCCACGAACGACGAGAGCCGCGCGCCGAGCCGCCGTGCCGCGAGGACGCCGGTCACGTACGCGAACCCGGCCGTCACGACGCCGAGCAGCAGCAACGGCAGCCACCACGGGACGGTGGCTCCGCCGTACGTCGGCGCCGTCGTCGTCGCCGCCATCGGGAGGACGCCGACGGCGGCGGCGAGACCGAGGACCACGCCGCCGACCACGAGCCCGCCCGCGGCGAGCGCGAGCGGCGGCAGGCCGCCGCGGTGGTCCGCCCCGACGACGAAGTAGATGGACGCGCCGACCATCGCGCCCAGGGCCCACAGGACGCCACGGGCGTCGACGTGCGTGCCGCCGAGGACGTCGAGCACCAGCAGCAGCCCGACGGCGGCGACGCCCGCCCCGGCGAGCGTGAGCGGTCCGGGCCGCTGCGCGTGACGCAGCCACATCCACGCGACGACCGCGGCGGGCGCGGTGTACTCGACCAGGAGTGCCGGGCCGACGTCCATGGTCTGCACCGCGGAGAAGTACGCGAGCTGTGCGCCCGCGACGGCGGCCGCCCCGTACAGCAGCACCTGCCCGGCGTTGCGGCGCAGCAGCTCCCACCGCCCGCGCAGCGCGCGCACCCCGAACGGCACGGCGACGGCGGCGCCGAGCGCGATCCGCACGAGCACGACGGCCCCGGGGCTCCAGCCGGTCCGCAGCAGCCCCGACGCGAGAGTGCCGGAGAGGCTGAACGCGAACGCCGAGGCGAGCGCGAGCCCGAGCCCCGACAGGCGTGTGGGGGTGGGTGCGGGGGCGAGGGCAGTCACTCGGACGAGGCTAGCCGCGCGTACGGCTCAGGTCGGAACGCGCCAGCACCGCGTCGCACGCCGCGGCGAGCCGGGCGCGCACCGCCTGCCCGCGCTCCGTGAACGCGCGCTGCCGCCGCACGTACTCGGCCTTGCCCGCGGGCGTCTCGATCGCGACCGCGTCGAGGCCATAGCCGGACACGTCGTACGGCGACGCCTGCATGTCGAGGTAGCGGATGTCGCGCGCGAGCTCGAAGGCGTCGAGCAGCAGGTCGCCCGGGACCGCCGGGCCGAGCTTGAGCGCCCACTTGAACAGGTCCATCCCGGCGTGCAGGCAGCCGGGCTGCTCCATCGCGGGCTGCGTCTCGCGCGTCGGCTGCAGCGAGTTGAGCGGCCGCGCCTCGGGGGTGAAGAACCGGAACGCGTCGATGTGCGAGCAGGTGATCTTGTGCTCCTCGACGACGGCGTCCGTGCCGTCGGCGCCCAGCCGCAGGGGGAGCGGGTGGAGGTGGTCGCGGCCCGCGGCGGCGTCGCGGTAGACCATCGCCCACTCGTGCAGGCCGAAGCAGCCGAACGTCGCGGGGCGGGCGGCGGTCGCGGCGACGAAGCCGCGCACCCAGCGGACGGTGTCGCCCCGGTCGGTGAGGAACGCGTCGACATCCAGGGTCACGCCGTCGGCGGTCGGACGGTGCCAGCGCCACGACAGCCGCTCGTCGTCGGGCGCGGCCTCGAGGACCGTGCCCGGGCCGGGGTGCCAGCGCCGCAGGACGCCGATCCGCGTCGAGTAGTACGTGAACAGGAAGTCCTCGATCGCGTGCTTGCGCCCGACGTCGTGCGCCTCGCGCCAGACGGCGGTCAGGGCGTCGGCGCGCTCGGCGTGGGCCGCGGCGGTGGCACGCCAGTCGGCCTCGCGCAGGACGTCGGTGAGCACGGGCATGCGCCCCGGGTAGGCACGGAGCGCCAGATCTCCGATCCGGGGCGTTCGCCCCGCGAGAGGCGCCTCCCGGGCGGCCGTAGTGTGTGGAGACCGACCCCCCCCACCCGCTGGAATTGAGCGACACGTGACCGTGCACATCGACCAGGCCGCCCCGCACGAGATCGAGGCATGCGCCGGTGTCGTCGCCGCCGCCCTGCTCGACGACGCCGTGCTGCGCACGTTCGTCCGCGGCGACCGCGACCGCCTCGCGCGCCTGACCGACCTCCACGTCGTCGTGCTGCGCGGCGGACCGCTGCACGGCGGCGCGATCGACGTCGTCCGGACGGAGCCGGGCGGCCCGATCGTCGGCGTCGCCGTGTGGGAGGGACCGGACAGCCGCACCCCGTGGTGGGTGCGGGTGCGCAACGTCCCGCGTACGCTGCGCGCGCTCGGCGGGCTGCGGAACCTTCCGGCCGTGCGGCGCGTCAACGCGGTCTACGACGCCGTGCGCCCCCGGGTGCCGCACTGGTACCTCGCCGACATCGCCGTGGCCCCTGAGGCGCGCGGCCTCGGTGCCGGGTCGGCCCTGCTGCGCCACCGCCTCGAGCTCGTCGACGCGGGCGCGGGGCTGCCGGCGGTCCTCGAGGCGACCACGCCCGCCAGCCGCCGCCTCTACGAGCGCTGGGGCTTCACGCACACGGGCGACGTCGTCGTGGACGGCACGACGGCGTACGCGATGACCCGCCCGGCCGGCGCGGGGCTCCCGCCGGCCCGGTAGGCGAGCTCAGCGGCGGCGGGCGCCGCCCGTGACGACCGCCAGCGCGCCGAGCAGCCGGTCGCGCGTGCGCCCGCCGATGCCCTCAGCCAGCGCGATCTGCCCCAGCAGCCGCGAGTTCGCCGCGACCCGTTGCGACCGACGGCGCCGACGGCGGTCGTAGGTGGCCAGCGCCGCCTCGATGCCCGGCCCGTCGGTGCCGTCGAGCGCGCGCACCAGCGCCGCCGCGTCCGCCAGCGCCTGGTTCGCGCCCTGGCCCAGGTTCGGGGTCATGGCGTGCGCGGCGTCGCCGACGAGGACGACCCGGCCGTGCACGTACGTCTTCAGCGGGTGCGCGAGGTCGTACGCGTCGGTGCGGATCACGCCGCGCGGGTCGGTCGCCTCGACCACCTCGCGGATCGGCGCGTGCCAGTGGCCGAACCGCCCGAGCACGTCGGCGCGCGCGTCCTCGACCGTCACGCCGGGCGGGGCGTGCGTCGCCGCGAACCAGTAGGTCCGGCCGTCGATGAGCGGCACCAGGCCGACCATCGCGCCGCGGCCCCACGTCTCGCTCATCCGGCCGCGCAGGTCGAACGGCTCGGCGGTCACGCCGCGCCACGTCGTCCAGCCCGCGTACCGCAGGCCGGTGTCCAGACCGAGGATCTCGCGCGACCTCGACCGCACCCCGTCGGCGCCGACGACGACGTCGAACTCGTGGGTCGCGCCGTCGGCGTGGACGACCGGCGCGCCCGACGCCGCGACGGACGCCTCGACGCCGAGCCGTATCTCGCCCGCCTCCTGCGCGAGCGCGGAGTACAGCGCCGCGCGGGTCATCGGCACCAGGTGCAGCCGCTTCGCGGGGACGCGCAGCGCCGACGAGCCGTCGGGGCGCAGCAGCAGGGCGGTGACGGCGGTGCGCTTCTCGACGGCGTCGCCCAGGACCGCCTCGGCGAGCCCCAGTTCGCCCAAGGCTTTGACGGCGCCCTTCGCGAGCGAGATCCCGGCACCCACCGCCATGAGCCGCGGAGCCTTCTCGAACACCTCGACCACGTGGCCGCGCCGGCGCAGCCCGCCGGCCAGCGCGAGCCCGGCGATCCCGGCTCCGACGATCCCGATCCGCAGAGGCACGACAGTGGGCGACTCCATGCTCGGAGGCTAGCGTGACGGCGTGAGCCGTACGCGACCGATGCGCCAGATCGACGTCTTCCCCGACGCCCCGCTGCTGGGCAACCCGCTGGCCGTGGTTCATGACGCCGACGACCTCACGGACGAGCAGATGGCAGCGTTCGCGCGCTGGACGAACCTCTCCGAGACGACGTTCCTGCTGAGCCCCACCGCGCCGGGCGCCGACTACCGTGTGCGCATCTTCACACCCACGGGCGAGCTGCCGTTCGCCGGGCATCCCACCCTCGGCACAGCGCACGCCTGGCTCGAGGCCGGCGGCACGCCCGCGGGCGACGTCGTCGTCCAGGAGTGCGAGGCCGGGCTGGTCCCGGTGCGTGTCACGCCGGGCCGCCTCGCGTTCGCCGCGCCGCCCCTGCGGCGCGCCGGAGCGCCCGCCGCCGACGTCCTGGCGCGGGCGTGCGCCGGGCTGCGGATCACGCCCGACGACGTCGTCGACGCGTCGTGGCTCGACAACGGCCCGCAGTGGCTCGGCCTGCGCCTGCGGTCTGCGGCCGAGGTGCTCGCGCTCCGTGTCGACCATGCGGCGCTCGGCGGGCTGCACGTCGGCGTCGTCGGGCCGTGGGGCGACGACGCGGCCGCGCCCGGGGACGCCGACGTCGAGGTGCGCGCCTTCGTCGACGACGTCGAGGACCCCGTCACCGGCAGCCTCAACGCCGGCATCGTCCAGTTGCTCGCGGGCTCGGTGCTGCCGACGCGCTACGTCGCCTCCCAGGGCACCGCGCTGCGGCGGCGCGGGCGGGTGCACGTCGAGCGCGACGACGCCGGGCAGGTGTGGGTCGGTGGGGCGGCGCTCACCGTCATCGCGGGGACCGTCACGTTCTAGCCCGCCCGGCGGCGGCGCCCGCGAGCGCGCTGACCAGCCGTTCCAGCGGGCCGGGGCCGAACGCCGCGCGCCACGCCGTCGCCGCCGCCAGGGTGACGAGCACCATCACGCCGAGAGGGCCGTTGGTCTCCGTGTCGAGCAGCTCCCACTGCCAGATCGCCACGATCTGCAGCGTGTACACGGTCAGCGCCATCGACCCCACCGCCGCGAGCGGCGCGAGCACGCGCGACCCGACGCGCCCCACGCACAGGCACAGCCCGAGCACCATGACCGCGAACCCGCCCGAGCCGACCACCTCGAGCAGCGTGTCGTGGTGCGGGCCGGCGAGGAGCTGGCCCTCGACCGGCGGCCACGGGTCGTGCCACGCGAACGGCTCGGGGAACCACCTGCTCTGCCGCTTCGCGACCTCCGCGATGACCGCCTCCGCGCCGCCCGCGGGCTCCAGCAGCCGCGTCGACACGGCCGAGCACACCCACCACGCCGCCGCCCCGCCCGCCACGAGCGCCGCCCGCACCCAGCCCGACGTGAGCGCCGCGCTGCGCCCGATCGCGAGCCCCACGAACACGTACGCCATCCACACGACCGCCGGGTAGTGCCCCGACAGCAGGAAGTGCGTCACGGCGCCGTCCCCGTCCCTCGGCAGGCGCAGGTCCGCCCGGGCGAGCGCCTCCGGGCCCCAGTAGGCCAGCGGCGGCCCGGCGACCGCGACGACCACCGCCAGGGACACCAGGCGCCGCGGCGACCACCTCAGCACCGGGACCGCCAGCACGAAGTAGGCCGCGTAGAAGCCGAGGATCAGGTAGACCCGCGTGCCGAGGAGGTCGAGCAGTGCCCCGATCGCCAGCAGGCACGCCGCGCGCACCAGGATCCGCACGCGGGCCCGCACCAGCGCGTCGCCGTCGGGCGGCTGCGACCGGCCCGTCACCAGCGCGAGCGAGACCCCCGCCACGGTTGCGAACAGGATCGACGAGCGCCCGTGCGCCAGGTTCAGCCAGCCGGGCAGCGTCGACCAGTCGTCCGTCGTCACCCCGACGTGCGCAGCGAACATGCCCAGGACGGCGATGCCGCGGGCGATGTCGACCCCGACGACGCGGCCCGGGCCGCCGAGCAGACGGTCCGCGAGGGGGCCCTTCGCTGCGCTGCTGACGGGCATGAGGCGATCCTCGCACCCGCCCGGTGCCGCATACCGTCCACGCCGCGTCCGCACCGTGGGATCCCAGATGAGACGCGGGCCCGCGCTCGTTAGCGTTGGGCCATGAGCGAGCGAACCTGGCACACCGCCAACGGCACCACCGAGCCTCCCGCCGGCGCGGACCTCACCGACGCGATCGAGGCGCCCAGCTCGCACCACACCGTGCCGAGCAAGGAGTCGGAGTCCTACACGCACGGCCACCACGAGTCGGTGCTGCGCGCCCACCGCGCCCGCACCGCCCAGAACTCCGCCGGGTTCCTCCTGCCCCACCTGCGTGACGACATGACGCTGCTCGACGTCGGCAGCGGCCCCGGCACCGTCACCGTCGACTTCGCGCGCATCCTCGCCGGCGGGTCCGTCGTCGGCGTCGACGCCGCCCCCGCCGTCCTGCAGGCCGCGCGCGAGCACGCCACGGGCTACGACAACGTGCGGTTCGAGGAGGCCAACGCCTACGAGCTGCCGTTCGAGGACGACTCGTTCGACGTCGTCTACGCCCACCAGCTCCTCCAGCACCTCTCCGACCCCGTCGCCGCGCTGCGCGAGATGAAGCGCGTCGCCAAGCCCGGCGGGCTCGTCGCCGTCCGCGACGCCGACTACGCCGCCATGGCCTGGTACCCCGAGTCCGCCGGCCTCGCCGAGTGGAACACGCTCTACCACGAGGTCACCCACGCCTACGGTTTCGAGCCCGACGCCGGCCGCCGCCTGTTCTCCTGGGTCCAGCAGGCCGGGTTCGACGTCGCGCAGATGGTCCCGTCGGCGTCGTCGTGGTGCTACGCCACCCCGACCGACCGCCAGTGGTGGGGCCAGGTCTGGGCCGAGCGCTGCGTCGCCTCCAACTTCGCCGTCCAGGCGAAGGAGTCCGGCATGGCCGACGACGTCGCGCTCGAGCAGCTCGCGCAGGACTGGCTCACCTGGGCGCAGGCGCCCGACGGGTGGTTCGCGATCCTGCACGGCGAGGTCCTCGCGCGGGTCTGACGGTGCTCACCGTCCGTCCAGCCACGACCGCCGACGGCGAGGCGCTCGCGGTCCTCGACGTCGAGACGTGGACGCCGCTCGCCGCCGTGACCCCGCGCCCGACGGCGCCGCAGCCGTTCTTCGACGGGCGGCACGCGCCGTCGGACCACCTCGTCGCCGACCTCGACGGCGTCGTCGTCGGCTACGTGACGCTCGGGCACCCGACACCGCTCGCCTCGAACGCGCACGTGGTGCAGATCCAGGGGCTCGCCGTCGCCGAGGTGGCCCGCGGGCGCGGCGTGGCCCGCGCGCTGCTGCGCGCCGCCGCGGACGAGGCCCGACGGCGCGGCGCGCGACGGCTGACGCTGCGGGTGCTCGCCCCCAACGCTCCCGCGCGGGCCCTCTACGAGTCCGAGGGCTTCACGGTCGAGGGCGTGCTGCCGCAGGAGTTCCTGGTCGACGGACGGTACGTCGACGACGTCCTGATGGGCCGCGCGCTCGAACCGTCCTAGAGCCTGTCGAACAACTACCCGTGGCGGTCAAGGCGGCGTAGGAGGAGCCGG
>CBINDH010000005.1:0-25925 GCA_966249365.1 uncultured Xylanimonas sp.
GTCGTCGCGGTCGGCCGGCACGTGTCGCACGCCGTCCGGCGTGGTGCCGGCGCGCCCCCGGTTCGCCGCCGTCACGTCGTGCCCGCGAGCGGCAGCGACCGCCGCGACCTCGCGCGAGAGGAACACGTTGCCGCCCAGCACGAGGAGTCGCATGTGCTCCATCGTGCGGGCGGTCCGGTACCGGAGGCAACGGTGGGTGGCACCTGCGCGTCCGGGCGACCGGGCCTACGATCGAGCACGTGGCGCTGACGACGCGCATGCTCACCCCGGCGACGTGGCCGGACTTCGCCGCGCTCGTCGAGGCGAACAACGGCGTCTGGGGCGGCTGCTGGTGCATGGGCTTCCACGCCGAGTCCTTCGGGGAGAGCGCGGCCGCCAACCGCGAGGCGAAACGCCGCCACGTCGAGGCGGGCCCCGTCCACCAGGTCCTGGTGTACGACGGTGACGCGTGCGTCGGCTGGTGCCAGTTCGGGACGCCGGTGGACCTGCCGAACGTCAAGAACCGACGGGTCTACGAGCAGGGCGTCGACGTGCTCCCGCAGTGGCGGATCGGCTGCATCTTCACCGGGTCGAAGGCGCGGGGCCACGGCGTCGCGACCGCGGCCGTCGCGGCGGCGCTCGACGCGATCCGGGCCGCCGGTGGCGGGGTCGTCGAGGCGTACCCCGAGCAGACCGAGGGACGGGGGCCCCAACGCGGCGCCTACCTGCACACGGGCCCCGAGGAGCTGTACACCCGTTTCGGGTTCGAGCGGGTGCGGCAGATCGCGAAGTGGCGCTGGGTCATGCGCGCGACCGTCCCGGGCCCGGACTAGGTCAGCGCTCCCGTACCGCGACGACCGCGATCTTCCGGATCCGGCCGCCGCGCAGCCAGTCGGCCCAGAGCCGGTGGGCGGTCACGAGGTCGTCCAGGACGCGACGGCCCACCTGGGCGGCGATGTCGGGGGCGTCGGCGAGGAAGGCGGCCGAGAGCGCGTCGACCACCGAGCGGTGCGACGCGGTGTGGTCCTCCTGCCAGCGCACCCGGAGCCCGACTCGCGCCAGCGCCGTGACGAGGTCGTCGTGGTGGATGGGCCACACGGTGTCGGACCGGGGCATGGACGCGCGCTCGGCAGCCGTCAGCGGGGCGCCCTCCTCGACGGTGAACGCGAACCGCCCACCCGGTGCGAGCGCCTCGGACACCGACCGCAGCAACGGGTCCTTGTCCGCGAAGGCGAGCAGCGTCTCGAGCAGGAGCACGACGTCGAACGGCCCCGCGGGAACCGGCGGGACGGCGGCGACCTCGAACCGGCAGCCCACGTCCCCCGCCCGCTCGCGCGCGACCGCCACGGCGGCGGGGCTCGAGTCCAGACCGAGGTAGGTGCACCCGAACGCGCCCGTGATCAGCCGCCCGGGGCCCGCCACGCCGCAGCACAGGTCGAGCACCGACGTCCCCGGGCCGATGTCCGCCCGGCGCGCGAGGGTGACGATCTCGCCGGCGTGCATGAAGCTCTCCTGGCCGACGAACCCGCCGGGGGCGTACGCGGCGGTGCGGGCGTGGCGCAGCGCCTGGTCGAGGCCGGCGCGGTCATCGGGCGGCACGGTCGACCTGCGCTCGGGCGGCTGCGCGCGCCACCGCGGCGGGGCGGCGCGCCCACAGCCACAGCACGTCGCGGGCGAACGACTCGGCGAGGAGGACGAACGCGAGGAGCAGCCCGGCGAGCGTCACGGGCGCGGGCGCGACGCCGGACGCTGCGACGACGAGCGCGATACCCGCGGTCGCGGTCGCGACCTTGCGCCAGTCCCGCGGCGGCAGCGGCGCCCGCATCCAGGGCAGCCACCAGCCCGCCGCCCCGAACACGTACCGGGCCGCGCCCATCGTCAGGACCCACGCGCCCGCCGACGGCGCGACGTGCACGCTGAGGACCAGGATGAGGAACGCGTCGACCTCCCCGTCGAACCACGCACCGAACGTGGAGGACGTGCGGGTGCGTCGCGCGACCCAGCCGTCGACGGCGTCGAGCGCCAGGGCGACCGCCGCGAGGGTCACGAGCGCCGCCACGTCCGGCGTGCCGGCGACGGCGTCGGTGACCAGTGCCGCGACCGCGCAGGCGAGCATCGTCCGCGCGAGCGTGACCATGTCGGCGGGGCCACGGGCGTGGTGGTGCCGCACCAGGCCGCGGACCTCGACCGCGGTCATCGCGACGCCGCAGGTCAGTCCGACGACCCACCCGGCCCAGCCCAACCCGCGGGTGGCCGCGACGACGGCGAGCAGCAGCGCGAGGGCCACCGGGCCGACGAACGGTCCGCTGCGTGCCGTGAACATCGGGCCTCCCCGTGCCGTCCTCATGGTCAGAGACGAGTCTTGTCAGGGTCCGGTTCACATGACCGTGAGGTGACGCCCGTGCCGACGATGCCGTTCGACGCCTGGCTGGCGCTGCGCGAGCCGGCTGACGCCGCCGCGCGCTCCCCCGAGCTCGTCGCGGAGGTGCAGGCGAGCCTGCCGCGAGGGCGGCGCGTGGTCGTGCACGACCTGGGGTGCGGTACGGGGTCGATGGCGCGCTGGCTCGCCCCGCTCCTGCCCGTGCCCCAGCACTGGGTCATGCACGACCGCGACGCCGACCTGCTCGGGCTGGCGGCGGAGCGCCCACCGCTCGGGGAGCGCGTGACGGTCGAGGTCCGACGGCGCGACATCACCCGCCTGGCGAACGACGAGCTCGCCGGCGCGGACCTCGTGACCGCCTCGGCGCTGCTGGACATGTTCACCGCGGCCGAGCTGGAGCGCTTCGTGGCGGTGTGCGTGGGCGCGGGCTGCCCGACCCTGGTCAGCCTGTCGGTGGTGGGACGCGTGGAGCTGGACCCCGCGCACCGACTCGACGGCGTGCTCGCGGACGCGTTCAACGCGCACCAGCGGCGTCCGACGTCGGGCGGGGCGCTGCTGGGGCCCGACGCCGCCGGTGCCGCGGCGAAGGCCTTCACGGAGGCGGGCATGCGAGTGACGACCCGTCCCAGCCCGTGGCGTCTCGACGGCAGCCACGGCGCGCTGGCAGCGGAGTGGTTCCGCGGCTGGATGGGTGCCGCGCTCGAGCAGCAGCCCGCCCTGGCGGACGAGGCCGCCCCGTACGGCCGCCGGCGCCTGGCCGAGGCGCACGCGGGGCGGCTGACGGTCACGGTGCACCACCAGGACATGCTCGTCCGGCCCTGGTGAACCGGGCGCCCGTCGGACACGGCCCCTACCCCGTCGGGGTCGGCGGCAGGCCGTTGCTGTGGGTCCGCGTGCCGCGACGCAGGTCGAGCGTGTGCCCGCGGTGCGCCTTCGCGGCGAGATACCGCGCGTTCGCGTCGGAGAGGGACACGCCCGTGGGCACCTCCTCGTCCACCGTCACGCCGTGCCGTTGCAGCTGCACCGCCTTGTCGGGGTTGTTGCTCAGCAGCTTGATCCGCGAAGCCCCGAGCGCGTGCAGCATCTGCGCCGCGGCCGTGTAGTCGCGCTCGTCGAGGCCGAAGCCGAGCGAGACGTTGGCCTCGAAGGTGTCCAGGCCGGTGTCCTGCAGGGCGTACGCGTCGAGCTTCGCGTACAGGCCGATGTCCCGGCCCTCCTGGCGCAGGTAGAGCAGGTAGCCGCTCGCGGCCGTGATGCGCTCGACGCTCTCGTGGAGCTGCGGGCCGCAGTCGCACCGGAAGCTGCCGAACACGTCGCCGGTCAGGCACTCGGAGTGCAGCCGCACGAGCGTCGGGGCGGTGGCGTCGGGGGGCGGCGGGCTGCCGGCGCGTGCACCGAGCCCCAGCGCGATGTGCTCACGCCCGTCGACGAGCCCGTCGAACGTGAAGACGCGCGCCGTCGTCGCGAACCCGTCGAGGAACCGCAGCGGGACGAGGAGCTGGCGGCGGATGGTCGCCTCGGGCGGACGGCGGCTCATCGCGTCACCACCGCCTCCGCGAACCGGGACGACAGCGCGTACCGCAGCAGGACGACGTCGCCGATCGGCCGGACCTCGGCGAGCGTCGCGCGGCGGCCGTCCCGCCAGGGGAAGTCGCCGTCGCCGACGAAGCGGCGCGCGCGGGAGTCGCCGACGAGGAGCGGCGCGACCACGAGCTGGAGCTCGTCGGCGAGGTCGTCGCGCAGGAACTGGGTCAGGACGCCGCCGCCTCCCTCGACCATGAGCCGCCGGATGCCCCGCTCGTGGAGGTCCTCGCTCAGCCGCCGCATGTCGACGCTCTCGCCGGCGTCGACCACGGTGGCCGCGGAGCCGAGCCTGCGGGCGGCTTCGGGGTACGCCGCGCTCGTGCAGTAGACGAGCTTCTCGCAGTCGCCGAGCGTGAAGAACCGTGCGGCCGGGTCGAGGTCGCCGTGCGCGGTGACGGTGACCTTGGCCGGCGTCGGGGACTGCCCGCTCGCGGTACGCAGCGCGATGCGGGCCTCGTCGCGGACGCGCAGCCGCGGGTTGTCCCGGCGCACCGTGGAGGCCCCGACGAGGATCGCGTCGCAGCTCGCGCGCAGCGCGTCGACGCGGTCGAGGTCGGCGTCGTTGGAGAGCACCAGCCGCTCGGCGGACGCGTCGTCGAGGTAGCCGTCGAGCGACACGCAGCAGCTCAGCACGGTGTACGGACGCTCACTCATGCGCGGCTCCTGCACGCGCGGCGCCCGAGGCACCGGGGATGTGTGCCCGAGTCAATCTGCGGTTGGCCATGCTCCAGCCTCCCCCTGCACGGGCTTGGTCGCAGCCGGGCTCCTGGTGAGCCGACCCTGCTCGGACGACGGGACGAGGGCCGTGCGGGTTCACCGGGGCGACGCGGCCAACCCTCGCAGGACCTCGTCGACGTCCCGTCCCGTGGCCTGCCACCCGCCCAGCCCGGCCCGCCGGAGCAGCGCCCCGCGCCGCAGCTCGTCCCGCCACCCTGGCTCCGTGAGCCAGCGGCGCAGCACCGCCGCGAGCGCCGCCGCGTCGCCGGGCGGGACGAGCGCTCCCCCGCCGCCGCCGAGGGCCTCGGGCACGCCCCCGACGTCGCTCGCGACGACCGGCAGGCCGCGCGCGAGCGCCTCGGTGACGACCATCCCGTACGTCTCGAACCGTGTCGGCAGGACCACGAGGTCGGCGTCCGCGTAGGCGGCTGCGAGCGGCGCCCCGGTCAGCGGGCCGGGGAATCGGGTCCGGTCGGCGATGCCGTGCCGTTCGGCCGCTGCGACGACCTGCCGGGCGAAGCCGGGGTCGATCGCGGTCGAGCCGACGCAGGTGCACTCCCAGCCCAGGTCGCGCACGGCGGCGAGCGCGTCGACGAGCACGTCGTGACCCTTGCCCGGGGTGACCGCGGCGACGCAGAGCAGGCGGCGGCCCTCCGGGGTGCCGGGTGCGGGCGGCGCCGGGTCGACGCCCGGCTCCGCGACGGCCACCGCTCCGGGAGCCATCCCATGGTCGGTCAGCCAGCGCGCCGCCCACCGGCTCGTCGCGACGACGGCGGCGCACCGGCCCAGCGCCGCCCGCTCGCGCGCCCGGGTCGCGTCGTCGGCGTCCGTGACGGCGGCGAGCGGCATGTGGACGAGCATGACGAGGCCCAGCCGGTGGGCGTGCGGAGCGAGGGCGTCGGGCACGCCGGATCCCACGAGGCCGTCGACGACGACGAGGTCGCCGTCCGGGACCCCGCCCAGGACGGTGGAGACGGCGGCTTGGGCCCGGGAGTCGGGCCCCGGCCACGGTCCGGGCACGGTGCGCACGGCCACGGTCCAGCCCAGGCGCGTCAGCTCGTCGCACAGCCGGCGGTCGTACACGTTGCCGCCGCTGGGCCGCTCCGGGTCGTCGAACGCGTCCGGGACGATGACGTGGACGGTCGTCACAGGGTGCGCTCGTACGACGCCCACGCGACGTGCGACTCGTGCAGGGTCACCACGAGCCGGGTCAGCCCGCTCGCGGACCCGCCGAGGTCGCCGGCGCCGATGCGGGCGGCGAGCCGGTTGGCGACGACCTGCGCCAACGCCTCGGTCGTGGTGTTCATGCCGGCGAGCTCCTGCTCGTCGTCGAGGTTGCGGTAGTTGAGCTCGCCGAGGACCTCCGCGAGGGCCGCGGAGGCACGCCCGATGTCGACCACGAGGCCGTCGTCGTCGAGGGCGGGGCGGCAGAAGGTGGCGTCGACGACGTAGGTCGCACCGTGCAGCCGCTGCGCGGGCCCGAACACCTCGCCGCGGAAGCTGTGCGCGATCATCAGGTGGTCGCGGACGGTCAGGCTGAACATGGCTACCCCTCGTAGGTGATGGTGTGGCACAGCCCCGGCAGCCGCCCGGACGCGATGCGGGACATCACGTCGGGCAGCTCGTCGAAGCCGGACTCCCCCGTGACGAGCGCGTCGAAGGCGGGGTCGCGCAGCAGGTCGAGCGCGAGGGCGAGCCGGTCGCGCGTGGTGCGTGAGCCGCGGCGGGGCGCGGCGACGGTGCCGACCTGGCTGCCCCGGATCGTGAGCCGGCCCGAGTGGAAGGTGCCGCCGAGCCGGAGCGCGACCTCGGCGTCGCCGTACCAGCTCAGCTCGACGACGGTCCCCTCGGGTCGGAGCAGGCCGAGCGCGGCCTGCAGCCCTGCCCCGGTGGCGCTGGTGTGCACGACCAGGTCACGGTCTCCGCGCGCGCTGTCCGGCGTCGTGAACCGGACGCCGAGCGCGTCGGCGGTCGCGGCCCTGCCGGTGTCGACGTCGACGAGCTCGACGTCGGCGCCCGGGATCCCGGCGAGGAGCCGGGCCACGCTGCAGCCCACCATGCCCGCCCCGACGACGCTGACCCGGTCGCCGACGAGCGGGGCCGCGTCCCACAGCGCGTTGACGGCGGTCTCGACGGTGCCCGCCAGCACGGCGCGCGCGGCGGGCACCGTCTCGGGCACGACGACGACGGCCGCGGCGGGCACCACGAAGCGGGTCTGGTGCGGGTACAGGCTGAAGACCGTCCGACCGCGCAGGTCGTCGGGCCCCTTCTCGACCACGCCGACGTTCAGGTAGCCGTACTTGACCGGCCCCGGGAAGTCGCCGTCCTGAAACGGCGCGCGCATCGCGGTGTACTGGTCGGGTGGCACCTGGCCGCGGAAGACCAACGACTCGGTCCCCCGGCTCACTCCGGAGCGGACCGTGCGGACGAGCACGTCGTCCACGCCCGGCGCGGCGAGCGGCACCGCTCTGACCACGCCGCGGCCGGGTTCCTCGACCCAGAACGCTCGCGCCTCGTCGCCCACGGGTGCCACCCTCCCCGCTCCGGGTGAACCTCGCCAGCGCGGCGCACGTCGGCATCGTGAGCGGAAGAGACGGAGGCACGGTGCGAGAGGTGGCGAGACGAGCCGACCGCGAGCGGCCCCACGCGGTCCGGTCCGTCGCCGCGGGGGTCGCCGCGGGGGCCGCGCTGTGGTGCGCCCTGCTCCTGACGGGTGCGCCCCGCCCGTTCCCGGCGAGCCTCGCGCGCATCCCGCTCGAAGGGCTGGTGTTCGCAGCCCTGGTCCTCGTCCTGCCGCCGCGCTGGCGGCGCGCCGCGGCGGTCGGGCTCGGCGCGGTCCTGGGGCTGCTCGTCGTGTGGACGGCGCTCGACGCCGGCTTCGGCCACTACCTCGACCGGCCGTTCGACCCGCTGACGGACTGGGCGTCCCTCGGGCCCGCGGTGGGCGTGCTCGCGGACACCCGCGGCTGGCTTGTGGCGGCGGGTGTCTCGATCGCTGCCGTTCTCGCCACCCTCGCGGTGCTCGTGCTGCTCCCGGCGGCCGCCCTGCGCGTCACCGCCGTCGTGTCGCGACACCGGACCGCGACGGCCGCGGCCGTGGGCGCGGGACTCGCGGCGTGGGCGCTCGTCGCCGTCACGGGCCTCCAGGTCGCACCCGGGGTGCCCGTCGCGTCGGTCGACGCCGCCACGGCGGTCTCCGACGACGTGCGCCGCGTCCGCGCGGACCTCGCCGACCGCCGCCGCTTCGCCGAGATCCTCGCCGTCGACCGCTTCGACGACGTCCCGGGCGACCGGCTGCTGACCGCGCTGCGGGGCAAGGACGTCGTCGTCGTGTTCGTGGAGAGCTACGGCCGCGTCGCGGTCGAGGGGTCGGACGCCACGAGCGGCCTCGGCGCGGTGCTCGACGACGGCACACGGCGCCTGCGTGCGGCGGGGTTCACGGCGCGCAGCGCGTGGCTGCGGTCGCCGACGTTCGGCGGGGTGAGCTGGCTCGCGCACGCCACCCTGCAGTCCGGGGTCTGGGTCGACGGCACGCGGCGGTACGACGACCTCCTGCGCAGCGACCGCCTGACGCTGACGCGCGCGTTCGGCCGGGCGGGGTGGCGCACCGTCGTCGACACCCCGCAGGGCGCCTGGGACTGGCCCGAGGGGACGGCGTTCTACGGCGTCGACGCGCACTACGACGCGCGGAACGTCCGCTATCGCGGCCCGTCGTTCGGGTACGCGGCCATGCCCGACCAGTACGCGCTCGACGCGCTGCGGCGCCTCGAGCTCGCACGGGCCGACCGGGGTCCGGTGATGGCCGAGATCGACCTGGTGTCGAGCCACACCCCGTGGACGCCGCTGCCACCCACCGTGCCGTGGGACGAGCTCGGCGACGGGTCGGTCTTCCGCGACCTTGCCCCGGTCGACGTGCCGGGCAGCGAGGCCGAGCGTTACGGCACGGCCGTCGCGTACTCGCTGCGCACCGTGGTGTCGTTCGTCGAGACCTCCCCCGACCCCGATCTCGTGCTCGTCGTGCTCGGCGACCACCAGCCCCACCACCCCGTCGCCGCCGACGACGCCGCGCCCGACGTCCCGGTGACGCTCCTCGCGCAGGACCCGGCCGTGCTGGACCGGATCGCGGGGTGGGGCTGGACGGGCGGGATGCGTCCCTCGCCGGACGCCCCGGTCTGGCCCATGGACGCCTTCCGCGACCGCTTCCTGACCGCGTTCGGGCCCTCCGGCGACGGTACGGTCGACCCGTGACCTCGCCGGCGCTCCCCCACGACCCGCTCTGGCCGCGCGCGGGTGACTGGCCACCGCCGTCCGGGGGGCGCGCGGACCTCGCCCTGCTGGGCGTCCCGGCGCACCGCACGTCCCTGTCCCCGACGGGCGCGCACACCACCCCGGCGGCCGTCCGCGGCGCCCTCCGGCGGTTCAGCCCCGCCGTCGCGGGGTTCGACCTGTCCGCCCTCGCCGTCGTCGACCGCGGGGACGTCACCGACCCCGACGGCCCGGACGGCGAGGCGCGCACGCGCGCGGCGGTCGCCGCCGCCCTCGCCGACGCACGGGCCCTCGTCGCGCTCGGCGGCGACAACTCCGTGACGGTCGCGACGGCCCTCGGCGCGTTCGGCGACCTCGCCACCGCGGGGCTCGTCACGATCGACGCGCACCACGACCTGCGCGACGGCGTCTCGAACGGCTCGCCCGTGCGCCGCCTCGTCGAGGCAGGGCTCGACCCGCACCGGGTCGTGCAGCTCGGCATCGCGGACTTCGCCAACTCCGCGGCCTACGCGCACCGCGCCGCCGCGCTCGGCATCACGGTCGTGCCGCTGGACGCACTCCGCGGCCGCGACGCGACCGAGGTGATGCGCGAGGCGCTGGCCGTGGCCGGGGCCGGCGGCGGGCCGGTCCACCTCGACGTCGACGTCGACGTGTGCGACCGGTCGGTCGCGCCCGCCTGCCCCGCGAGCGTCCCCGGCGGGCTCGCCGCCTGGGAGCTGCGCGCCCTCGTGCGGGCAGCCGCCCGCGACGAGCGCGTCCGGTCGGTCGACGTCGTCGAGGTCGACGCGACGGCCGACGCCCCCGACGGCCGCACCGTGCGGCTCGCGGCGCTGTGCGTCCTCGAGGTGCTCGCGGGCCTCGCGCTGCGCGATCCGGTCCCGACGGACTGAGCGTCCCGGGTCAGCGGTACCCGTCACCGGCGCCGTGCGCGGCGACGACCTCGCGTCCCCGCCGCCACACGCGCTGGACGAGCGGCACACCCGGCCGGTAGGCCAGATGCACGCGGCTCGGCGCGTCGAGCACCACGACGTCGGCTCGCGCGCCCGGCCCGAGGTGCCCGATGTCGTCGCGCCGCAGCGCCCGTGCCCCGCCCGCCGTCGCGGCCCACACCGCCTCGGCGACCGTCATGCCCGTCTCGCGCACGGCGAGCGCCACCACGAACGGCATCGACGACGTGTACGACGAGCCGGGGTTGCAGTCGGTCGCGAGCGCCACGACGGCTCCCGCATCCAGCAGGCGGCGCGCGTCCGGGTACGGCTGGTGGGTCGAGAACTCGACGCCGGGCAGCAGCGTCGCGACGGTGCCCGGCCCGCCGTCGGCCCACGACCCCGCGAGCGCCGCGACGTCGTCGTCGCTGAGGTACGTGCAGTGGTCGACGCTCGCGGCCCCGAGCTCGACGGCGAGGCGGACGCCCTCGCCGGGTCCGAGCTGGTTGCCGTGCACGCGAGTCCCGAGTCCCTGCGCGGCGCCGGAGGTCAGGACGCGGCGCGCCTGGGCGGGCGTGAACGCGCCGGTCTCGCAGAAGACGTCGACCCAGCGGGCGTGCGGCGCGCACGCGGTGAGCATCTCGCCGCACACGAGGTCGACGTACTCGTCGGCGTCCAGGCCGGAGGGGACGACGTGGGCGCCGAGGAACGTCACCTCGTCGGTCACCTCGCGGGCGAGGCGCAGCGACCGGGCCTCGTCGTCGACGGTGAGGCCGTAGCCGCTCTTGGTCTCGATCGTCGTGGTGCCCTGGGCGAGCGCCTCGGCGACGTGTCGCCGCAGGGTGGCGCGCAGCTCGTCGTCGGAGGCGGCGCGCGTGGCGGCGACGGTCGTGCGGATCCCGCCGGCCGTGTACGGTCGCCCGGCCGCGCGGGCCTCGAACTCGGCGGCGCGGTCGCCGGCGAACACCAGGTGGGTGTGGGCGTCGACGAACCCGGGGAGCACGGCCCGTCCTCCGACGTCGACCGTGCGGTCCGGGCCGCGGCCGAGGGCACCGTCGACGCCGTCGGCCGCCTCGCGCTCCGGCCCGGCCCAGGCGACCCGGTCGCCGTCGAGCAGCAGGGCCGCGTCGCGGATCACGCCGGTCGGGTCGCCGTCCCGCGGCGTGTTGGTGGTCAGCTCGCCGATGCCGAGGATCAGGGTCGCGTGGCCGTGCACCACCTCGCGCACGTCAGCCCTCCCGCATCGGGATGCGGAGCCCGCCGCGCGCCGCGGCCGCCACGGCGTCGTCGTACCCGGCGTCGACGTGGCGCAGCACGCCCGTGGCCGGGTCGTTGGCGAGGACCCGGGCGAGCTTGCGCGCGGCCAGCGGCGTCCCGTCGGCGACGCAGACCTGCCCGGCGTGGATCGACCGGCCGATCCCGACGCCGCCGCCGTGGTGGATCGACACCCACGTGGCCCCGGACGAGGCGCTGACGAGCGCGTTGAGGAGCGGCCAGTCGGCGATGGCGTCCGACCCGTCGGCCATCGCCTCGGTCTCGCGGTACGGGGAGGCGACCGAACCGGCGTCGAGGTGGTCGCGCCCGATGACGACGGGTGCCTGGATCTCGCCCGACGCGACGAGCTCGTTGAACGCCAGCCCCGCGCGGTCGCGCTCGCCGTGGCCGAGCCAGCAGATGCGCGCGGGCAGACCCTGGAACGCGACGCGCTCCTGGGCGGCGCGGATCCAGCGGGCCAGGTGCTCGTCGTCGGGGAAGGCCTCGAGGACGGCGCGGTCGGTCGCGGCGATGTCGCGCGGGTCGCCCGACAGGGCCGCCCAGCGGAACGGTCCCTTGCCCTGCGCGAACAGCGGGCGGATGTACGCCGGCACGAAGCCGGGGAACGCGAACGCCCGGTCGTACCCGCCCCGCCGGGCCTCGTCGCGGATCGAGTTGCCGTAGTCGAACACCTCGGCCCCGGCGTCCTGGAAACCGACCATCCCCTCGACGTGCCGGGCCATCGACTCCCGGGCCCGGTCGGTGAGCTCCTCGGGCTTGGCGGCGGCGTAGTCGGCCCACTCCTCGACGCTCACGCCGAGCGGCAGGTACGCGAGCGGGTCGTGCGCCGACGTCTGGTCGGTGACGACGTCGACCTCGACGCCGCGGCGCAGCAGCTCGGGCACGACGTGGGCGCTGTTGGCGACCACGCCGACGGAGAGCGCCCGCCGCTCGGCCTTGGCCGCCGCCACGCGCCGGACGGCGTCGTCCAGGTCGTCGGCGACCTCGTCGAGGTAGCGGTCCGCGACCCGCCGCCGCAGCCGCGACGCGTCGACGTCGGCCACGAGGCACACCCCGCCGTTGAGCGTGACGGCGAGCGGCTGCGCGCCGCCCATCCCCCCGCACCCGCCGGTCAGCGTCAGGGTCCCGGTGAGCGTTCCACCGAACCGCTTCGCGGCGACGGCGGCGAGCGTCTCGTAGGTGCCCTGCAGGATGCCCTGCGACCCGATGTAGATCCACGAGCCCGCGGTCATCTGCCCGTACATGGTCAGGCCGGCCGCCTCGAGGCGCCGGAACTCGGGCCACGTCGCCCAGTCGCCGACGAGGTTCGAGTTCGCGATGAGCACGCGCGGCGCCCACTCGTGCGTGCGCAGCACCCCGACGGGACGGCCCGACTGCACGAGCAGCGTCTCGTCGTCGCCGAGGGTGGTCAGGGTTCGCACGATGGCGTGGAAGCTCGGCCAGTCGCGCGCCGCGCGGCCCGTGCCGCCGTAGACGACGAGCGCGTCGGGGCGTTCCGCGACCTGAGGGTCGAGGTTGTTCATGAGCATGCGCAGCGGCGCCTCGGTCTGCCAGCTGCGCGCGGTGAGCGCCGTGCCGCGCGGTGCGCGCACGGGGACGGGGGTGCCGAGGTCGTGCATGGGTTCTCCTCTCAGGCCAGCGGTCCGACGACGGTGCGCGCCGCGTGCACGACGTCGCCGGAGGTGACGAGCCGGTGGACGGCGTCGATCTCGGGGGCGACGAACCGGTCCGGTCCGGGCCCGGCGACGGCGTCGCGGACGACGGCGCGGACGGCGCCCGTCCCCGCCGCGGGCGGGTGGGTGCGCAGGTCGAGCGCGCGCGAGGCCGCCAGCAGCTCGACCGCGAGGACGCGGGACAGCCCGTCGAGCGAGCGACGCAGCTTGCGCGCTGCCGCCCAGCCCATCGACACGTGGTCCTCCTGCATCGCGGACGACGGGATCGAGTCGACGCTCGCGGGCGCCGCGAGCCGCTTGAGGTCCGCGACGATCCCCGCCGCGGTGTACTGCGCGATCATCAGACCCGAGTCGACGCCGGGGTCGTCGGCGAGGAAGGCGGGCAGCCCCTCGTTGCGTGCGACGTCGAGGAACCGGTCGGTGCGACGCTCGCTCATGCTCGCGACGTCGGCCACCGCGACGGCGAGGAAGTCGAGCACGTACGCGAGCGGCGCACCGTGGAAGTTGCCGTTGGACTCGACGCGCCCGTCGGCCGTGACCACCGGGTTGTCGATCGCGGCCGCGAGCTCGCGCCCGGCCACGGCGGCGGCGTGGTCGAGCGTGTCGCGTGCGGCGCCGTGCACCTGGGGCGCGCAGCGCAGCGAGTACGCGTCCTGGACCCGGGTGCACACGGGCCGCCCCTCGTCGTCGACGGCGCGGTGGCTCTCGACGATCGGGGAGCCCGCGAGCAGGGCGCGCAGGTTGGCCGCCGACGCCGCCTGCCCGGGGTGCGGGCGCAGGGCCACGAGGTCTCGCGCGAACGGGGCGTCCGAGCCGAGGAGCGCCTCGACGCTCATCGCCGCGGCGACGTCCGCCGTCGTGAGCAGCGCCCGCAGGTCGTGGATCGCCAGGCACAGCATCCCGAGCATGCCGTCCGTGCCGTTGATCAGCGCCAGGCCCTCCTTCTCCGCGAGGACCAGCGGCTCGATGCCGGCCTCACCCAGCGCGTCGGACGCCCGACGCAGCGTCCCCGTCGCGTCACGCACCTCCCCCTCTCCGATCGCCGCGAGGGCCACGTGGGCGAGGGGCGCCAGGTCGCCCGAGCAGCCCAGCGACCCGTGCTCCCGGACCACCGGCGTCAGGCAGGCGTCCAGCATCGCGGCGTACGTCGTCGCGACGACGGGGCGCGCACCCGTCCGCCCGGTGGCGAGCGTGGCGAGCCGCAGCAGCTGCAGCGCCCGCACCACCTCCGTCTCGACCTCGGGCCCGGAGCCCGCGGCGTGCGAGCGGATCAGGCTGAGCTGGAGCTGCGCGCGCCGCTGGGGCGGGATGTGGCGCCGCGCGAGCGCCCCGAACCCGGTCGAGACGCCGTAGTGCGGCCGGTCGTCGTCGGCGAGCGCCTCGACCACCGCCCGGCTCGCGGCCATCTGCGCGAGCGCCCGGTCCGAGACCCGCACGCGCGCGCCGCCCCGGGCGACGGCGACGACGTCCTCGATGGTCAGAGGCTCGCCGGTGAGCTCGACGACCCGGTCGGCCGCGGTCGGGTCGTGCACAGTCCGCGTCGTTGCTGACATAGCGCAAATACACACCCTCCGGGCCGCACGGGGAAGTCCGGGACCGCTCGCCGCGCCCCTCCGGTATCGAACCGGTCTGGTCGGCACTCCCGAACTGTGTCGCGATATCCGGCCGTCGCGTCGCACGGCCCTCGGGACCGAGGAGGAGAGATGGACACCAGGCACGCCGCCGTCGCACCCCAGGCGTGGAGGAGCTTCTCGGTGGGGCCGCCTGGCGGCCCGCTCGTCAGCGGCGGACCGATCGTCCTGGAGCAGGTCGACGGGCGGACCTTCCGGCTCGCCTCGGAGATCCGCTACGACGGCGTCCGCACGGGACTCGAGAAGTTCGCGGAGTTCAAGGACCACCCCGCGCTCCTCGACCAGGCGCGCGACGTCAGGCCCGAGCACCTCAGGAACGGCGGATGCACCGACCTCGCCTCGGTGCCGACGCCGCTGCAGTGGTTCGCGTCCCGGTACGGCGTGTACACGGCCGCGGCCCTGATCCACGACCGGCTCATCAGCGGGACCGCGAAGATCGACGGGATGAAGGACGTGTACGCGGACCGGTACTTCCGGTACATGCTCCTCGAGGCCGGGGTCGGCAAGGTGAAGGCGTCGATGATGTGGGCCGCCGTCGCGCTGCGCACCCGCTGGGAGGCGGGCGGGTGGCGACGAGCGACGCTCGTCCTGTGGCTCGCGCTCGCCGTCGCAGGGTCGGTCGAGCTCGTCCGGTCCGCCATCCTCGGCGACTGGGGCATGGTCGTGCTCGCCGGCGTCGTCGTGCCCGCCGTCTCGTGCGCCCTGTGGGGCAAGCAGTTCGGCGCGGGGCTCGTGATCGCGCCCGCGATCCCCTTCGTGGCCCCGCCCGTCGCGCTCGTCCTCGTGGTCTCCGGCCTGCTCTGGCTCGCGGACGAGCCGTGGTCGCTCCGGGCCCGGCGTCGGCGGCAGCGGATGGCGTCGGCCGGGTCGTTGCTCATGGCGGGGGCACCCGCGGAGACTGCCTGACGCCCGGTACGGGTCCCGGCCCCGGTCAGCGCAGCACGAGCGCGATGACGCCCAGCACGACCGACGCCGCGACCTCGCCGAAGCCGAGGGCCTTCGGGGTCAGCGCGCGCCCGGACACCGCCCACGCCCGCACGGTCATGGCCGCGAGGAAGGCGACCGCCCACCACCAGGTCGGGTGATGCAGGAGAGCCATCGGGACGAAAGCCGCCGTGGCCACCGCGTGGTACGCGATCGAGGCACGCGCGTACGCCGGCACGCCGCGCTCGCGGATCATCGACTTGACGTACAGCACGGTGCCGAAGAAGTACGCGAGCAGCAGGGCCGCGAGCGCGACGATCGGCGTCCGGGCGCCGGCCAGCGACTCCCACACCGACCCGCCGGTGCGGCACGCCGTGTAGGCGACCAGGGACATGACGGTCGCCGCGGCCACCATGACGCCGCCCGAGAGCACGGTGCGCTCGTGGCGCCGTGCGGACGACCACAGCCCCACCCCGAGGAACGGTGCGAACACCGGCGCCCAGGCAACGAGCCGCCAGTCGAGCAGGAGAACGACGATGCCGAGCACCGCGGAGACGGACCCGTACGTGAGCAGTGCCGGGACGTACCGCGGACGCCGCCGCGACTTGAGCCACAGCCCCGCGACGAAGTACGCGAAGTAGCCGACGAACCACAGCGCGAACAGCGGCAGGAGCACCGGCCGGAACGCACCGTCCGTCGCGCCGCGCACGGCTCCCGCGATGAAGGGCAGCGCGAGCATCGCCCACGCGCCGTGCTGGTTGGGTACCCATCCTGCGGAACGCCGAGACACGGGAAGCAGGCTAACCGCGCGCCGGTGGTGGTCACCGCGACGCGTGGTCAGCAACCTGCTCGAAGACGCGCACGTCGGCGTCCCACGCGGTGCCCGGCCGCGGCCAGTGCACGGCGACGTCGGTGATGCCGAGGGCGGCGTACCGCCCGGCGAGGTCCTCGAACGCGTCGACGCTCGCCAGCCAGCGCTCGTCGGAGAACCCGGTCAGGAGCAGCTTCGGGATCGCGGACGCGTCGCGACCCGCGGCGGCGAAGGTGTCCGCGAGCCGGTCGAGCTGGTCGCGCGTGTCGGCGTACGCGTCCTCGCCGTGCGGGTTGGCGATCCAGCCCTGCCCGTACGCTGCCGCGAGACGCATCCCGCGCGGCCCGCGGGCCGCGACCCAGAACGGGGGCCGCTGCTGGACGAGGCCTGGGGAGATCGTCACGCCGCGCGCCGACCAGTGGTCACCCTCGAGGCTGACGTCCGTGCCCGACAGGAGCGCGTCGAGGTGGGTGACGAGCTCCGCGAACCTGTCGGCGCGCTCGCGCGGCGTCCAGTCCCGGTCGAGCACGTCACCGTCCGACTGGTGCCCGGTGCCGCCCGCGCCGATCCCGACGTCGAGCCTCCCGCCGGAGATGCGGTCGACCGTCCGGATCGCCGACGCGGTCGGGACAGGCGTGCGGAAGTTCGGCGTGGTGACGATCGTGCCCAGCCGGATGCGCGAGGTCAGCGCCGCCGCCGCCGCGAGCGACGTGTACGCGTCGTCCCACGGGGTGTGCCCCCGCCAGGCCAGATGGTCGTACACCCACGCCCCGGCGAACCCGAGCTCCTCCGCGCGCCTCCAGGTCTCCCCCATGGCGGGCCAGTCCTGGATCGGCCAGATGACGGTGTGCACGTTCATGACCTCAGCCAACCACCTACCCTCGTGCGATGGTCCGCAGCCTCGTCCGCCTCGACGCCTGGTCCGCCGACGACGTCGACCACGTCTTCGCCCTCGCCGACGCCTACCGGGAGGGACGCGGGCCGACGACGCACGGCTGCGCCGTCATGGTCTTCCCCGCGTCGAGCGTGCGGACGCGCATGACGTTCGAGCGCGGCGCGGCGCTCCTGGGCCTGCAACCGGTCCTCTTCCCGCCCGAGACGCTCGACAAGCCCGAGGATCCCGCCGACGTCGCCGGGTACCTCGCGAACTGGGCCGACATCGTCGTCGCCCGCCATCACGACATCGCGGTGCTCGACCGGCTGGCCGACGTCGGGGTGCTGCCGGTCGTCAACGCGATGACCGACGCCAACCACCCGTGCGAGGTGCTGTCCGACGTCTACGCCCTGTCACGGACCCGGGACGTGCGGGCGCTGCGCTTCGTGTTCGTGGGCGCGGACGGCAACATCGGCCGCGCCTGGGCCGAGATCGCCCGCGTGCTCGGACTCGACCTGGTGCACTGCGGCCCGCGCCACCTCGCCGTCCCGGGCGTCCCCTGGACCGACGACCTCGCCGCGGCCGTGCGCGACGCCGACGTCGTCATCACCGACGGCGTCGGCGGCCACGCGGACGCGCTCGCACCGTTCCAGGTGACCGCGGCGCTCATGGCGCAGGCGCGGCCCGGCGCCGTGCTCAACCCGTGCCCGCCGTTCACGCGGGGCCGCGAGGTCTCGGCGGACGCCGTCGAGCCGGGCGGCCCCTTCGTGGGCTACGCGTTCAAGCAGTCGCTGCTGGAGGTCCACCAGGCGGTCATGGCGTCCTGCCTCGGGATCGGGTGACGGCGTTCAGGTCGTGGGCCCGTCCAGGGCTTCGCGGGCCTGCCGCGCCGCGTCCGCGCGGCGGCGCGCCTCGTCGACCTCCGCGTCGTGTGCGGAGACCTCCGCGGTGACGCGGGCCTCCTCGGCCCGCAGGCGCTCGAGCTCGGCGGACAGCCGCGCAACCGCGTCACCGGCTTCCCGGGCGCGGTCGCTCGCCGCGTCGCGCAGGGACTCCAGCCGCGCGACCTCGGCCTCTGCCGCGTCGACCTCGCGGTCCGCGGCCTCGCGCGCCGCCTGGGCCGCGGCTTCCGCCCCCGCGTCGTCCGCCCTCACGCCGGATGTCTGCGCGACCTCGGCCTTCTCGGAGGCACCGGCTCGCTCCGGCGCCTCGGCGCGCATCGTGGCCACGTCGGCCTCGTCGCCGCCCTCGTCGACGATCCCGAACCCGACGTGCTGCAGCGCCTGCCCGAGCCGTCCGGCGAGCACGACCTCCCCGGCGTCGGCGTCCATGACGGCGGCGGTCAGCGTCTCGCCGACCCGGTCGACGACGTCGGCCGAGACGGGTCGCCCACCGATCCCGGACTCGCGCAGCGGACCCACCAGGGCCTCGATCCGCTCCCGCCGCAGCCGGTCGAGCATCGTGATGCGGCCACGGTCCCGTGCGGCCGTCGCGGCTCGCAGCTCGTCCCCCAGGGCGACCAGCGCCGCCACGTCGTCGGGGCGGGTGCGGGCGACCTGGTTGACCGCCCAGCCCGCGACCGTCGGACGGCGGAGGCGGCGGACACGGGCCGCGCCGATGTCGTCCCCGCTCGCCGCGACCGCGCGCGCGAGGGCGTCCCGCGCCGCGACGAATTCCTCGGGCGGCCCCGCGTACAGGGCGTCAACCATGGCGTCGAGGTCGGGCGCGGTCACCTCTCCAGCGTGGCACGGCGTTGGTGCTGTTGCCGACGTCACGCGGTGGTGCACTCTGTCCCCATGAGCACGATCGAGCGCCTGACCGCTGACATGACCGCCGCGCTCAAGGCGCGGGACCACTTCACGCTGGCCACGCTGCGCCAGGTGGTGGCAGCCGTGCGCGCGGAGGAGAAGGCGGGCAAGACGGCCCGCCAGCTCACCGAGGAGGACGTCCAGGCCGTCCTGGTGGCCGAGGTCAAGAAGCGGCGCGAGTCGGCCATGATCTACTCCGGCGCGGGAGCGCAGGACCGCGCCGACAACGAGTCGGACGAGGCCGACCTCATCGAGACGTACCTGCCCCCAGCGCTGTCTGACGCGCAGGTCGACGCCCTGGTGGAGCAGGCGATCTCGGAGGTCGGTGCGACGTCGCTCAAGGACATGGGGAACGTCATGAAGGCCGCGACGGCCGCGGCTGCGGCGTCCGGTGGTCGGGTGGACGGCAAGAGCCTGTCGGCGAAGGTGCGCGACAAGCTGGGGTGATGTCGGCCTTCCGCTGGGTGCTGCACGTCGACCTCGACCAGTTCCTGGCCGCCGTCGAGATCTTGCGACGCCCCGAGCTCGCGGGGCTGCCGCTGATCATCGGCGGACGCGGCGACCCGACCGAGCGCGCGGTCGTCTCGACCGCCTCGTACGAGGCGCGGCGGTTCGGCGTGGGATCGGGCATGCCGCTGAAGATCGCGGCGCGCAAGGTGCCCGACGCCGTGATCCTGCCGGTCGATCACGAGGCGTACACGGCGGCGTCCGAGCAGGTGATGGCGACGCTCCGCGGGCTCGGCATGCCGCTCGAGGTGCTGGGCTGGGACGAGGCGTTCCTCGGCACGGACGACGCCGACCCCGAGGCGGTGGCCCGGCGCGTGCAGGCCGCGGTGCTCGACGCGACGGGTCTGCACTGCTCGGTCGGCATCGGCGACAACAAGATCCGCGCCAAGATCGCGACCGGGTTCGGCAAGCCCGCCGGGATCTACCGCCTCACGGCCGAGACGTGGTTCGAGGTCATGGGGCACCGGCCCACGATCGACCTGTGGGGCGTCGGGGCGAAGATCTCGCAGCGCCTCGCGCGGCTCGGCATCGACACGGTCGAGCAGCTCGCCGCCGCCGACCCCGACTCGCCGGTCGCCGAGTTCGGCCCCCGCATGGGCGCCTGGTACGGCGACCTCGGCCACGGGCGCGGCTCCGCCGTCGTCGACGACACGCCGTGGGTGGCGCGCGGCCACAGCCGCGAGACGACGTACCAGCGCAACCTCACCACGCCCCACGAGATCGAGGACGCGCTGCGCGAGCTCGCCGCCCAGGTGCACGCCGACACGGTCGCCGAGGACCGCGCCGTCGTCCGGGTCGGGCTCAAGGTGCGCTACGCACCGTTCGTCACGCAGAACCGGTCCAAGAAGCTCGCCGCGCCGACGCGGTCGCTCGACGAGCTGACCGCGGCCGTGCTTGCCCTGGCGGCCGACATGGAGCGCGGGCGCGAGGTGCGGCTGCTCGGCGTGCGGGCCGAGATGGAGATGCCCGCGGACGGCACCGACCCGCGCGAGAGCACGCCGGTGCGCGGACGCCTCTAGGACCGTGCCGCCGTCGGGAGCACCCGGTAGCGCAGGCACGTGCGCACGCCGACCTCCTCGACGCTCACCTTCTCCAGCGTCGCGCGCGGCCCGACGGCGTCGAACAGCCGGACGCCGCCGCCGAACAGGACGGGCATGACGTCGATCGCGAGCTCGTCGACCAGACCGCCCGCCAGGAGCTGACGGAAGACGTCCGCGCCGCCGATGAACGTCACGTCGCGCTCCCCCGCGGCCTCGACCGCCTGCCGGACCGCCTCGTCGACGCCCGGGACGAACGTGATCCACAGCCGGTCGTTGCGCTTCGGCGCGACGGGCGGCGGGTTGTGCGTCACGACGAAGATCGGCACCTGGAACTCGTACCCGTCCGCGTACCCGTCGGGGTCGTCGGCGAGGTCGTACGTGCGCCGGCCCATGAGCACCGCACCCGTCGCCTCCTGGAGCCGGCCCATGTACCCGCTGGCGGTCAGCTCCTCGTAGTCCGAGTACAGCGCCTCGTAGGCGCCGTCGGCGTCCTGGACGAACCCGTCGAGCGACACGGTCGCCCCCGCGATCACCTTGGCCAGGGCGTTCCCCGCCCCCGCGCACGGTGCGCGCGTCGGGTGGACCCGGCCGGGCCGCGCAACTCATCGGCGCGGCGCCGCGGCGCTCAGACGGCCGCGGGCCGTGTCGCGAGCGAGCCGTACCGCTCCATGCGCTGCCAGCGCAGCGGGAGCCCCGCCACGGCCGTGAAGAGCGACTGGATGACGACGAGGTACATGAGCTGGCGGTAGACGAACTGCTGGAGCGGCATCGCCCACAGCGGCCCGAGGCGCTCGCCGTCGAGCCGGAACGCGTAGTGCGCCATGACGAGCTGCAGCGCGAGGAAGGCGAACCAGACGCCGAGCACGCGCACCGGGTTGAGGAACAGCAGCCCGTACAGGGCGAAGACGTCGACGGCGGGCGCGAGCAGCGGCAGCAGGATCTGGAACACCAGGAGGTACAGGATCCCGCGGCGCCCGAGCTTGCCCGACTGGCCCCGTTGCACCAGCGCGTGCCGGTGCTTCCACATCGCCTGGAAGGTGCCGTACGACCACCGGTAGCGCTGCTTCCACAGCGCCCCGAGCGAGGCCGGCGCCTCGGTCCACGCGACGGCCGACTCCTCGTACACGATGCGCCACCCCGCCCGCGCGAGCGCCATCGTCAGGTCGGTGTCCTCGGCGAGGGTCTCGGTGCTCACCCCGCCGACCTGGATGAGCGCGCTGCGCCGGAACGCGCCGATCGCTCCGGGCACGGTCGGCATGCACTGCGCGACGTCGAACAGGCGCCGGTCGAGGTTGAACCCGAGCACGTACTCGATGTGCTGCCACCGCCCGAGCAGGCCGCCGCGGTTGAGCACCTTCGCGTTGCCGGAGATCGCTCCGACGGACGGGTTGGCGAACGGCTGGACGAGCTTGTGCACCGTGTCCGGCTCGAAGACGGTGTCGCCGTCGACCATGACGACGAGCTCGTTCGACGCGGCCGCGAGGCCCGTGTTGAGCGCGACGGGCTTGCCGCCGTTGGGTTGCCGGATCACGCGGACCTGCGGCAGCCCCATCCGCTCGACGATGCCGGCGGTGTCGTCGCTCGAGCCGTCGTCGACGACGACGACCTCGACCGGGTGCGTCGACGCCACGACGGAGCGGACCGCCGCCTCGATGCCCGCGGCCTCGTTGTACGCGGGCATCACCACGGTCACCGGATCCGTCACCCAGTCGGCTCGACGGCGGCGTCGGCGGCGGTGGCGACGCGCGGCGCCGAGCACCAGCACGGCGCGCAGCACGCTCAGGGCCCCCGCGGCGACCAGCACCCACTCGAGGACCGAGACGACCGCGTCGGCGAGGCGCACCTCGCCGACGAACGTCTTCCCGGCGAGGCGCTGCGTCGTCGTCGCGGGCTGCACCATGCCGGTGACGCCGACGGACTCGCTCAGCGTCTCGAACCGGTAGCCCTTCGCCTGGAGCGACGGGATCAGCTCGCGGAGCGCGGCGACGGTCTGGCTGCGGTCGCCGCCGGCGTCGTGCATCAGCAGCACGTGCCCCGCGGCGTCCGCGGGCGTCGAGGACGCGACGATCTGCGGGATCCCGGGAAGGGCCCAGTCGCGGCTGTCGAGCGTCGTCAGTCCGGTCAGGTAGCCGTCGTCGGCCGCGTTGCGGATGACGCCCAGCATCGTGTCGTCGACCGCCGCGTTGCTCGAGCTGTACGGCGGCCGGAACCACGACGTCCGCATGCCGGTGATACCCGCGATGGCGAGCTGGGTGTCGTTCAGCTCGAGGGTCTGCCACCAGCCGGGCAGCGCGCCGAGGTCCGCGTGCGTCAGCGAGTGGACGCCGAGCTCGTGCCCGTCGTCCACCATCTGCCGCAGGAGGTCGGGGTTGTCGATCGCCTGGCTTCCGACGACGAAGAACGTCGCGTGCACGCCGTGCTCGCGCAGCACGTCGAGGATCGCCGGAGTCCACTCCGGGCTGGGGCCGTCGTCGAACGTCAGGGCGATGACGCCCTCCGGCGGCCTCGCGGTGCGCGGGGTCACGCCGCGCTCGTCGACGATCGGACCGCCCTGGTGGATCTCGGCGGGGACCGACCTCGCGACGCCGGGCGGGCGGGAGTCGGGGGCGACCTCGAACAGATGGTGCATGTAGCCCTGGACCAGCAGGGCCAGGAGCAGGGCGGTCATGGTGACGACGAGCGCCACCCAGTGGATCTTCGGTGCGACCTGACGGGCGGAGCGACCGGCGAGATGCGTCACGACGTCGCGGGGCGGCTCGGCGTCGTCGGCAGGTCGGTGGGCTTGCCGCCCCCGCCCCCGCCCTCGCCCGACCGGCCGGGCGTGTCGGGGGGCGTGCCCTGGCCGCGTGACGGCGTCGCCGACGGCGCGGGCTGCGCGGGCTCGGTCGGCGTGGCCGAGGGCGTGGCGGCGGGCGTCGGCGTCGGCGCCGCGGACGACGTCGTGGCGGCCTCGCCGCGGGTGGGCTCGGGCGCGGCGGGCTCGGCGACCTCTGCCTCGGAGTCCTCGTCCGCTCCGGCCGCGGACGCGGCCGCTACCTCCTGCCCGGCGTCCGCCTGCGCCGTCGGGCCGGCCTCCTCCGGTTCCACCGTCGCGTCCGGGAGCAGGGCCGTCCAGGGCGCGTCCACGGAGAAGAACGACGCGAGCACCGCGAACGTCCCCCCGTACGCGACTGCCAGCGCGACGACACCGACACCCAGCCGACGCACGAGCCGACGCCGCCGACCCGTGCGGTCGACGAAGACGGGGCGTGGGTGGTTCATGGCAGGTCGCATCGTGGTGCCGTCCCTCCGGGAACGTCCGTGTCGGGTCACGGTCGCGGCGGAACCGTAGCAGACGGGTTGCGGGGCCCGACCACGCTTCCCGCGCTCGTTTCGCCGACACCAGACGACAGGCGCGCCTGCGGGGCTGGGCCGCCCGGGTAGTGTCGCCGCGTTCCGACGGGTATCCGGGTGAGGGGGTGAGCAGCCATGAGTTGCGGTCATAGTCGTCCGCTCCCGCTGTCCTCCCCCACCGTTGCGCGCTAGCGGTTCCCGCGCCGCGCCGCCGGTGGCTCTACCGCGGCCTCACGCCGCCCGGTCGCACCACCCGGAGAACCCCATGCTCACCCAGACCATCGCCACCCTGGCGGGCGCCGCGCGCGCCACGGACGTCGAGACCCTCAAGAACACCCTGGCGAACGCCGACCGGCGGGAGATCGTCCAGGCGCTGCACCCCCTGCCCGGTCCCACGCAGGTGATCGCCTTCCGGCTGCTGTCGAAGGACCAGGCCCTGTCGGTCTTCGAGCTGCTCGACACCGAGCACCAGCGCACCTTGCTGGCGTCCTTCACCGACGAGCGGGCGAACGAGGTCGTCGACGCGCTGCCGCCGGACGTCCGCGTGCGCCTGCTCGACGAGCTGCCGGCCACGGTCGCCAAGCGGCTCGTCAGCTCGCTGTCGCCCACGGAGCGCGACGCGACGGCCATCCTCATGGGTTACAAGCGCGAGACCGCCGGGCGCATCATGACGACCGAGTTCATCTCGCTCGCGCGTGACATGACGGTCGACGCGGCCCTCGACCGCATCCGCGCGCAGGCGCACGAGACCGAGACGATCTACACGCTCTACGTCACCGGTCCGGACCGGCGGCTCGACGGCGCGGTGTCGCTGCGCGAGCTGTTCGTCGCCGACCCGGGCGCCCGCGTCGGCGTCGTGATGTCGCACCCGGCCGTCTCTGTCGCGACGAGCACCGACCAGGAGCGCGTCGCGCGGCTCCTGCAGGACCTCGACCTGCTCGCCGTGCCCGTCGTCGACTCCGAGAACCGGCTCGTGGGCATCGTGACGGTCGACGACGCCCTCGACGTCCTCGAGGAGGAGGCGACCGACGACCTGTACGCGCAGGCCGGGCTCGCCACCATCAACCGCAAGGAGACCTCCCGCAGCGAGGTCATGGTGCGCGGTCACCTGTGGAGCATCTGGAAGGTGCGCCTGCCGTTCCTCGTGCTGACGCTGGTCGGCGGCCTGGTCGCCGGGCTGGTCATCGAGGGATTCGAGGAGGCGCTCGAGTCGGTTGCCGCGGTCGCGGTGTTCATCCCGCTGATCATGGACATGGGCGGCTCGGTCGGCACGCAGTCGTCGACGGTCTTCGCGCGCGGGGTCGCCCTCGGGCACATCGACATCCGGTCCTTCTGGAAGCCGTTCCTCAAGGAGGTCGGCGTCGGGTCGAGCCTCGGCGCGATCGTCGGGATCGCGGGCGGACTCGTGGCGGGCGTGTGGCAGGGCAGCGCGCCGCTCGGCCTGGCCGTCGGCTTCGCGCTGGTGTTCACGATGACGCTGTCGGCGCTGCTCGGCTACCTCGTCCCGTGGGTGCTCGTGAAGCTCGGCACCGACCACGCGGCCGGGTCGGCCCCGATCATCACGTCGATCAAGGACGTCTCGGGGCTGCTCATCTACTTCGGGTTCGTCACGCTGTTCCTGTCGCACCTGTTGTGACGCGCAGGCCCGTTGTGACGCGCCGCCCTGTTGTGACGCGCCAGCGGGACGCGCGCCCGAGGCCAGGTCCGGAGAGTCGTCCCGCCGTTCGATGAGAATGATTCTCATGCTTAGACGTCGACGCCTCCTTGTTGCCGCCGCCGCCCTCCCCGTCGCCCTGGTCGCCACGGCCCTCACCGTCGGGACCGGGGGCCAGGCCCCCGACGCCGACGGTGGGACGGGCACTCCCCGCCCGCAGGTCGTCGCGTCGTTCTACCCGCTGCAGTTCGTCGCGGAACGCGTCGCCGGCGACCTCGCCGACGTCGACAACCTCACGCCGCCCGCCGCCGACCCGCACCACCTCGAGCTCTCGCTCGCCCGCGTGCGGGACGTGGGCAACGCCGACGTCGTCGTCACTCTCGACGGCTTCATGCACGCGGTCGACGCCGCCGTCGCGGCACAGAACCCGGCGCGGGTCGTCGACGCGGCCGAGTTCGTCGACCTGCTGCCCGCGAGCGTGACCGGCGGGCACTCGCACGCCGACGGACAGTGCGGCCACGACCACGACGGGCACGGCCACGG